>CBHTTJ010000086.1:0-23190 GCA_966095605.1 uncultured bacterium
GCCCGCGAAAGCGGTATGGGGTGCATATGGTTTTACCAGACGCGGCCCCTCTCTCCGCAGCGCAGCGTCGGGGAGAGTGCTGGAGAGCACTACCATTCAGTTAAAAAGGCCAAGGGGCGCGGAGCGCGACTCTAAGAGTCGCAACAACGTGATTCGAACACGGCCGCTTCGAAATGTTTGGGTGTTTTGTACCTTATCACCTCGCTGCGGCTCAACAGAGCGGCGGTCCGGGCGCTTTGGTTTCCTGGGGTGAAGGAAGCGCGATCTGGCCCACAGGCGCTTATCTCCCCGGTTTGTAGAATAACGGTGAGAAATTCCATTTTCCCGGAGCGGAAATGCAGGACAACTCGGTCCCTAAATCAGGAACTTAAGAAAATTCGCTCGTTCTGACCACCTTTAAGGACATTGCGTCGAAGTGATTCAACCCCGCCGAACGGCTTTTTGTAGGACAAACACTATAATTTCGCAATTATGAGGATTTGTACTGGACGGATATAGGGTATTTTCTCATTATCGCTAAGGTTTTTCCCGAGGTGTAGCAAGAACGTCAATGCGGGGACGGCCAATATTACAAATGAAAAAAGGTTTAATCTTATTGGGCGCTGCTCTGTTGATCAGTTCGGCGCGGGCAGACGTAACGGTCACAGCAGCCACGGGCGGAACGAGCATTTCCGCGGATAGCGCGGCATCGGTTTCCTGGACATCTCTGGGTGCAATCACCATCGATGAACGGGTGGGCTCGGCGAAAAGCGACTTCACGAACGGAACCCGGACAATTGTTTTCAAGGCCCCGGTGGGATTTGCGTTCAACACGGCGCAACGTCCCAGCATCAGCTTTACGGCAAGCAAGGATATTACCAGTGCGAGTATTGCGGTGACAGATTCCTCGACGATTACAGCAACCGTGGTCGTCGGGGGAGTCGGAAACATCGACAAACTCATCATTGGTGCGACGACCAATATCCAGGTGCGCGCCACCTCCGGCACCACGTTGGCGACCGGAGATATTTATGTGACAGGAACGCCGGGGATTGCTGGGCTCACGATTGCGACCAATACGTCCGGAGCCGGTGGAGCGAGCTTTGGTGATTTGATCGAAGTGCCGGGAGCCGGAGCGGCGCTGGCCTTCGCAGTGCAGCCTGCCGGAGCGACTTACAATAACCCGTTCACGACGCAACCCGTGATCAAGGCGTTGGATCAATTCGGCAATTATACTTCGAATGGTTTGCCGGCGAACCTGAACCTCGTGACCACGAAAGTTTCCGGGCAGGGCGCACTGCATGGAACGATGACCAATAATATTGGCTCCTCAGGAGGGAAGGGGACAGTCAGTCACACCGACTTGTCTGTTGATTCCACAACGGGAAATAACGTGCAACTTCAGGCGAGCGCGTCCGGACTCGGTTCGGTGTTGAGTACAGTTTTTAAAGTAGAGAAGGCTTCGCAGACCATCAGCTTTCCGGGGTTAACCAATAAAGTTTATGGCGATGCACCCTTTACGGTGACGGCGACGGCTTCGTCCGGTTTGGCTGTGACCTTCCAGGTGCTTTCCGGACCGGCGACTGTGGCGGGAAATCTCGTGACTCTGACAGGCACAGGCGTCGTGACCATTCGTGCAACGCAGACCGGTGGCAACGATTTCACGTCGGCGAGCCCGGTGGATCAATCATTTACGGTGACCAAAGGAACGCCCGTGATTACCTGGAGCAATCCTGCGGACATTGTTTACAGCAAGGCTTTGGACAATGTGCAATTGAACGCGACGGCGTCAGTGGCAGGAACGATGACCTATACTCCATCGGCTGGAACGGTTTTGAATGCGGGATTAAATCAAACGTTGTCGGTTTTGTTTGTGGCAACCGATACCAATTACGATAACGCCTCGGCCTCCGTGTTGGTCAACGTTTTGAAAACCAACCAGACGATTACCTTTGATCCCATCAGCGACAAGACTTATGGCGACGGGGACTTTGCGGTGAATGCGAATGCATCGTCCGGTCTGCCGGTGAGCTTAAGCGTAATCAGCGGACCGGCGACGATCTTGAGCAATACGATCTCCATCACTGGCTCAGGGACGGTTACCGTGCGCGCCTCGCAAAGCGGAGATAATAACTACGCAGCGGCGACGGACGCGGACCAGAGCTTCACCGTAAACAAAGTTGTCAGCACTGTGACGTGGGCGGCTCCTGCGGACATTACCTATGGCGCGGCGTTGACCACGAATGAATTGAGTGCGACAGCTTCAGTTGCCGGTACCTTTAATTACCTGCCAGCGCTTGGAACGGTGCTGAATGCCGGGACGAACCAGGAATTGACGGTGACCTTCACGCCCGACAACACGAACTACACGACCGTTGCGGCGACGAATTCAATTAATGTTCTGCTCGCACCGCTCAGTGTGGTGGCGAACGACACCTCCCGTGGAGCAGGGGAAACCAATCCAGTCTTTGGCGGTGTCCTGACCGGTGTTGTTAACGGCGACGACATTACTGCGACCTATGCTTGTGCAGCGGATCTGCTTAGCGTGGCAGGCACTTATGCGATTGTCCCCACGCTGGTCGATCCCAGCAATCGCCTCAGCAACTATTCTGTAACGATTACGAACGGAACGTTAACTGTCGTGGATCTGACTCCTCCGGCTCCGGCGACGCCAGCCGTTCTGTCCGTGCAACTTCTTGGAAACGGGCACCTTGCTTTGCAACTGCAAGGCGCTGCCACCAATCATGTTTACTCGATCGAAGCAGTGGATTCGTTTGGCGCGACGTGGCAAAAGATTGGCGAAGCAACGAACGTCAGCGGAACGATCTCCTTTGAAGACACGAATGTAAGTGGTTCCAGCACGAGGTTTTACCGTGCGGTAGCCCAATAATCTTATCACAACCCTCGGCGGCGATAGCATCATCCCCAAAGGATGGTGTTTCGCCGCTTTTTTGCTTAGGGGAGTTAGCCAACCAGAAACTAGCGTTTTCTTCTCGACACCAATCAGGGAATTACTCATAGTCGCGCGCGCTCTTTTGCTGATAGGTGAGCCGAGCGGTGCTTACCGGGACTAAATCAAAGGAAATAACAAAGAATGAAAACGAAAATTGCTGCATTGATTGTAACTGGCTGTTTGTTGGCTTCGCCTAAATTGTTGGCGGCTACCATCGGCGCCGCCAATGGCGGAACGGGAATCTCGGCTGATAAAGCAGCGAATGCTGTTTCCCCGGCGTGGACCTCGCTTGGAACGATGACCATTCAGGAAACTGGTGGCAACAAAGGTGAATTGGTCAGCGGCACCATTATCCTCAGTGCGCCAAGTGGTTTTGAATTTAATTCCGCGCAGAAGCCGGGGATTACTTTCAACGCCAACAAGGATTTGACGGGCGCCAGTGTGGCGATCACATCCAACACGCTCACGATCACTCTGGTTGGCACCGCGACCGCAAATGTGGATATGGTGACGGTGGGTGGAACAGGCACGAATGCATTACAAGTGCGTCCGCTTCTCGGCACGCCACTCGCCACCGGAAATATTACCCGCACGGGCGGAACACTTTCCTTGTCTGGCGTCACGGGCACGACCAGTTTTGGTGCGCTCGCCGAAGTTGTCGGTAATGCGGCTAAACTTTCGTTCACCCAAGACCCTGCTTCAGCAACTGTAGGCAGTCCATTTGGTACGCAACCGGTGGTGCGCACACGCGATCAATTTGATGCTTTCAGTTCGGCTGGTTTGCCAGCGACGTTGAATGTGACCGTCTCCCTCGCTGCGGGAACCGGCCCGTTGGTTGGAACCACGACGATGAATATCGGCACGAGCGGTGGCAACGGAACGGTAACTTTCACGAATCTTCAGGTTAATTCTGAAGGAACAGATAAGCAGCTTAGCGTCAGCGGTTCTCCGTTGGGTTCCGGTTTGAGTGGTGTGTTCACCGTCGTGGGTGGCGCAAGCCAGACGATCGATAGCTTCCCAACGATTGCGACAAAGACTTACGGGGACGCCCCGTTCCCGGTTTCGGCGACGGCTTCTTCTGGTTTGCCGGTGACATTCAGCATTCAATCCGGTCCGGCGACTGTGACCAGCAATGTAGTGACGATCACCGGCGCAGGTGACGTGACGATTCGCGCGTCGCAAGACGGTGATGCGAGCTGGAATTCAACATTTGCTGAACAAACCTTTACCGTGAACAAAGGAACCCCGGCGATTACCTGGAGCAATCCAGAGCCGATCGCGGTGGGTGTCGCGTTGAGCGAAAAACAATTGAACGCCAGCAGCCCGGTGGCTGGAACATTTGATTACACGCCAGCGGCCGGTTCACTGCTCAGCGCGGGCGACGACCAGGTTTTGTCTGTTCTCTTCACACCGACCGACACAGACAACTATCCCAACCCAACGGCTAGTTTTTTAATCGTTGTTATCGCGCAAAAAGCGACTCCGACGATTTCATGGAGCACGCCGGCGGACATTACGTACGGCACGGCGCTGAGTTCGACGCAATTGAACGCTTCGGCTTCGGTGGCTGGTTCCTATACTTATAATCCGACCAACGGCACTGTTCTAAATGCGGGCAATGGCCAGACTCTTTCTGTTACGTTCGTTCCAGCCAACACGAACGCTTACAACGAAGTGACGACGAACGTTGTGATCAACGTTCTTCAGGCAACGCCAGTGATTACGTGGTCCAATCCGGCCGACATCACCTATGGCGATCTCTTGAGTGGCACGCAGTTGAATGCTTCGGCGTCGGTCGCGGGAACTCTGACCTACAATCCGACCAACGGCACGCAATTGAATGCGGGCGCTGGACAGATCTTGAGCGTCACCTTTACCCCGGACGATTCGACAAACTATGCGAGCACGAGCACGAATGTGGTGATCAATGTAGCGAAAGCGACGCCAGTTGTTACCTGGAGCAATCCGGCAGACATCATTTATGGAACGGCGTTGAGCGGGACGCAGTTGAATGCGAGCGCGAACATTGGTGGTTCTTTCACCTATACGCCTGACACGAACGTTGTTCTGAATGCGGGGACGCAAAGCTTGTCGGTCAGCTTTGTCCCTGCGGACACGGCGAACTACAACAGCACGAATGCTTCGGTCTCGCTTAACGTGCTCAAAGCTGCAACGACAATCACCTGGAGCAACCCGTCGGATATTACCTATGGCACGGCTCTTTCCGGAACGCAGTTGAACGCGACGGCCTCGGTCGCTGGAACCTTGGTTTACAGTCCTGACACGAATGCGGTGTTGAACGCAGGAACTAATACACTTTCAGTGACATTTACGCCGACAGATTCAGCGAACTATCTCGGCACGAACGCAAACGTTTCGCTCGTCGTGAACAAAGCGACGCCAGTGATCACATGGAACAATCCAGCTGATATCATCTATGGGACGGCATTGAGCGGCACCCAATTGAACGCGACAGCGGATGTTGCGGGTGGAACATTTACCTATAATCCGACTAATGGCGCTGTCTTGAATGCGGGGAATAGTCAGGTGTTGTCTGTCGATTATGTTCCAGCCGACACAGCTAATTATAATAACGCCAGTGCGACGGCTTCGATCAACGTCTTGAAGGCGACGCCGCAAATCACCTGGGCCAATCCGGCGAGCATTAGTTATGGAACGTTGCTCAGCACCAACGAACTCAATGCCACAGCGAATGTCGCGGGTAGCTTCGCTTACACACCTGATGTTGGAGTGCTCTTGAATGCGGGTGCAGGTCAGACCTTGAGCGTCAGCTTCACTCCGAGCGATGCTGCCAACTATAACAGCACCAGCACCAATGCTTCGATTACGGTATTGAAAGTAACTCCGACGATCAACTGGTCGACGCCGAGCGGTATTGTTTATGGCACGCCGCTGAGTGGCGCGCAATTGAATGCGACCGCTTCTGTAGCTGGAACGTTGACCTACAATCCAACGAACGGTGCCGTGTTGAACGCTGGTAACCAGACGTTGAACGTCAGCTTCGTTCCGGATGACACCACGAATTACAACAATGCGAACGGCAGCGTCACCCTGGCGGTAGCCAAAGCTCCTGTAACGATCACCTGGAATAATCCAAGCGACATCAATTACGGAACCGCATTGAGTGGAACGCAATTGAACGCGACCGCGTCGACGGCTGGTTCATTCGCCTACAGCCCGGCTTCCGGTGTTGTTCTCGGGGCTGGCAATACGCAAACATTGTCGGTGAACTTCACGCCAAGTTCGGCGAACTACAGCAACGCCACGGCAACTGCGAGCATCAATGTCCTTCCAGTACCGCTCTTGGTTAAAGCTAATGACACGAACCGTGTTGTCGGCGCGTCCAATCCAACCTTCACTGCGACTTATACTGGATTTGTCAACGGTGATACGGCGGCAAGTTTAACTACGCCTGTTTCATTCAGTACGACCGCTGATAATTTGAGCTCGGCTGGTTTCTACGACATCACGCCGAGTGGCGCGGCTTCCGCCAATTACACTATTAGCTATGTGAGCGGTACGCTGACGGTTTCTCCGGCGAGCATTGTCGTGAGCACGGCTACCGGTAACTGGAGTTCTTCCAGCACCTGGCTGGGTGGAGTTGTTCCTACGGCAATAGACAACGTTGTTATTGCGCCAGGCACAACGGTGACAGTTGACGTCGCTGCGGAATGCTTCTCGTTAACGTTGAGCAATACTGTCAGTGCCATTCCTGCCTTGACGATTTCAGCGACGAAATCGTTGGTGGTTGGCGCCGGTTCCGGTCTCGTGACGATCGGACAAAACGTCACACCGAACAATGGAATGTTGAACAACGTGTTGAACGTAGCCGGAAGTTTGTCCTGCGGTAACGTCAGCATGATTGCTCGTCGTTCCGTCAACAATGATCGTATCCACGCGTTCCTCCGCTTGAGCAACGCCGGTGCGGTGGTGACGGTAACGAACAATATTACCCTTGATCGCAATACCACGACTGGCGGTTTGCTGGCGCAGGTGGATTTCACAGCAGCTGGCTTGCTGAAGTTGGGTGGCGGATTTGTCAGCGTCGGACAGGGTGGAACCCTGAACGCGGGGGCCGGCACGGTTGAATATAATGCCGCTGGAAATCAGACGATCAACGCCTTTACCTACAATAACCTGACCCTCTCTGGCAGCGGGATCAAGACCGGTTCGGCTGCAGTAACGATTGGTGCAACCGGTACGTTGTCATTGAAGGATACAGCTTCTTATGCGGGAGTAACGCCGACGTATACATCGGGTGCGACTCTGTTCTACGGCCGTACTGGTGCACAAGTTACCGGCACGGAACTTACCACGCTGCCTCCCGCGGTTTGGAATCTGTCGATTAGCAATGCGGCGGGTGTGACGTTGAGCCAATCCGTGAGCGTTCCAGGAACACTGCGTTTGATCAGTGGAGCATTGGTAACTGCAGGAAATACAGTGACCGCTAACGGCACGACCACTCGCACGAGCGGTTATGTTCTCGGTAACTTGAAGAAGAGCTTTGGTGTGGGAGCCGGAGTGGCTCGCACGTTCGAAGTCGGTCTCGCCACCGGTTACAACCCAGTCGCTCTCACGATCGCTAACGTTTCCACGGCTGGCAGTTTGACGGTTTCTGCAAATGCTGGTGATCACAGTGCAATCGGATCATCGATTCTCGATGCTTCCAAGTCTGTGAACGTTAATTGGACCATCAACACGGACGGTGTTCTTGGTTTTGATAACTATAGCTCAACGTTCAATTACAACGCATCGGATCTGGATGCTGGTGCATCGCCAAGCCTCTTGATTCTCGGTGATTACTCCAGCAGCGCCTGGAGCTATCCAGCGGTTGCTTCCCGCACCGCCACGAGCTTGACGGTGAACGGATTGACGAGCTTCAGTGATTTCCAACTCGCTGAAAATGCAAGCAAGACGGTATCGACAATCACCTGGGGCACTCCATCCGATATCGTTTATGGAACGGCCTTGGATACGAATCAGTTGAACGCCTCGTCGAGCACGACCGGCACGTTGACCTACTCTCCGGCAAGCGGAACTGTCCTTGACGCTGGCAATAGTCAAACCTTGACGGTCACCTTAGCTCCGGCTGATCCGGCAAATTACACCGCCGCCACAAACACGGTGACAATCAACGTCAACAAAGCAAATCTCTCGGTCACGACGGACAATTATTCCCGTTTCTTCGGTGAAGCGAATCCGACCTTCACGGGAACGGTGACCGGTGTTGTGAACGGTGATCCAATCACGGCCAGTTACAGTTCCACCGCGACACCTGCGACTGCGTCTGGCGTTTACACAATTACGGCGACGTTGAATGATCCTTCGACCCGCCTTGGAAACTATAATGTTTCGAATCCTGGTGGTTCCCTCACGATCTATGACCTCCCGCAGTTGCAGATCGACAGCGGTTACCTCCTCAAGGTCGTTGGTCCTACCAACGTGATCTATACAATTCAAGCGACCGACGCACTCGGAACGACCTGGCAGCCAATTGGCACCACGACTCTCGGTGGCAGTGGTTTACAGGAATTCCAGGACGCTGCTCCAACGAACGCCGTGCGTTTGTATCGTATCGCGCAATAATCTCCATTGATCTCACAAGCCAGCGGAGGTGAAAACTTCCGCTGGCTTTTTAATTTCCCTTTTGCCTATCCTCGCCGCTCGCTCCGCCTGAGTTGCAGGTTCAATGTTTAAAGTTCAAAGTTGGACAGCTCGGAGAAGCACCGCAACTTTGAACTTTGAGCCGTAAACTTGAAACTTTAAGAAAATGACCAGCGCGCAAATCCGTCAGTCTTATTTGGATTTCTTTAAATCGAAGGGGCACACCATCGTGCCTTCCTCGAGTTTGATGCCCGATTCTCCGGGACTGTTGTTTACCAACGCCGGTATGAATCAATTCGTGCCGATCTTCCTGAATGAACGCAAACCGGATGTCAGCAAATGGTCCGGCGTGATTCCGGGCAGCGATACGCGCGCGGCCGATACCCAGAAGTGTATCCGCGCCGGTGGCAAGCATAACGATCTCGAAGACGTTGGGCTTGATACCTATCACCATACGTTTTTCGAAATGCTTGGGAACTGGAGCTTTGGCGATTATTTCAAAAAAGAAGCGATCGAATGGGCATGGGAACTGGTCACCGGGATTTGGAAATTTCCTCCGCAGCGTCTGTACGCGACGGTCTACAACCCCGACAAATCCAAGAACGATCCCAGCGAGTTCGATCAGGAAGCGTGGAACTTCTGGGCTGAAAAATTCCGTTCAGTTGGACTCGATCCGGCCGTTCACATCGTCAACGGGAACAAGAAGGACAATTTCTGGATGATGGGGGAAACGGGTCCGTGCGGTCCGTGCTCAGAATTGCACGTGGACCTGACGCCAGCCGGGGATACGAAAGGTTCACTTGTTAATAAAGGAAGCGCGCAGTGCATTGAGATTTGGAACCTGGTCTTCATTCAATTCACGGCAAATCCAGATGGAACGTTTTCGCCTTTGCCCGCGAAGCACGTGGACACTGGAATGGGATTTGAGCGTGTGACGGGTATTATCCAGAATACGAAGAACTTTACTGATTTCAGCAAAATGATTTCGAACTACGAAACGGATATTTTCCGTCCGCTGTTCGATAAGCTGGAACAACTTTCGGGCAAGAAATACAAGTCGACTCTTCCCAAAGCCGGTTCGACCGGGGATTCCGAGCAGGAAAAGATTGACGTAGCGTTTCGTGTGATTGCGGACCATATCCGCACGCTGAGTTTTTCAATCGCTGATGGAATTCAACCGGGGAACACCGATCGCAATTATGTGTTGCGCCGCATTCTGCGTCGCGCGGTCCGCTACGGACGTACGCTTGGTTTCCACGAGCCGTTTTTCTACAAGCTCGTCGACGTCGTCGCTGAAAACTTTGGGCAGGTCTTTCCGGAAATTCGCGAGAGGCGAAATCATGTTGAGGACGTAATCAAAGTGGAAGAGGAGGCGTTCAACAAAACCCTGGATCGTGGAATTGAACTCTTTAATGAAGAAGCCAGGAAGCTTTCGGGAAAAAATTTCTCCGGCGATTTCGCGTTCAAACTGTACGATACCTATGGTTTCCCGTTGGACCTGACTGAGTTGATGGCCCGTGAACGCGGTTTGTCCGTCGATAATGCCGGCTTCGAAAAACTCATGGAAGAGCAACGCGCTCGTGCTCGGGCGGCGCAAAAGAAGGAAATCGTTTCCGTTTCCAATATCGATACTTCAACCCCCACGAGGTTTGTGGGCTACGATCAGGGCGACGTTGCTGGCGCAAAAATACTGCAAGTCGTCGAACAAAAGGATCGAATTGGAATCATTCTGGACAAGACTCCGTTCTATGCCGAAATGGGCGGACAAGTTGGCGACACCGGGGTTCTGTATTCGAACTCTGTCGTTGAAGTCGACAACACCATCAAGATTGGCAATACCTTCGTTCATTTCCTTAAGAAAGGTGCTGAAGCTCCGAAAGTCGGGGAATTCGTCCGCGCTCATCTGCATCCGGATCGCCGGAATGCCATCGAACGTCACCACACCGTGACGCATCTTTTGCATTGGGCGTTACATGAAGTCGCCAGCAAGGAAGCGTCACAAAAAGGTTCCTTTGTGGGGCCTGATAAATTGACGTTTGACTTCAACAGCGCACCGCTGACTCGCGAACAAATTTCGGACATCGAGAAGCTCGTCAATCAACGCATTCTTGAAAACGCCACGGTGAGTTGGACGGAAGTTCCTTACGCCGACATCAAAGGCCGCAAAGAAGTCATGCAGTTCTTCGGTGAAAAGTACGGCGACAAAGTGCGCGTCGTGCAAATCGGCGGAGAAGCAGGGGAGTTAAACGGTTATTCGATGGAGCTTTGTGGTGGCACTCATACACGTGCCACCGGGGAAATTGGTTTGTTCCGTATCGTCAGTGAAAACGCGATTGCCGCTGGTGTTCGTCGTATCGAGGCCGTCGCTGGTTTATCTGCCTACGAAAAGACCAATTACGAGCGGGATCTTGTCCTGAGCGTTGCCGGAAAGGTGAATTCGCCTGTGGCGGAAATCGAAAAGAAAATCGATTCCCTGCTCGCGCAGCAAAAAGAATTGGAACGCCAACTGAAGGTGATGCAACAGAAGCAGGCGGCCGGTCGTGCGAAAGACCTCATCGCCTTGGCGAAGGCTATCAACGGAACGCCGGCCGTCATTGAAAACCTCGGCGAAGCAGACGGTGATACATTGCAAACCGTTGCCGATGCGCTGAAAGCTCAGTTTAAGGGCGTCATCGTTCTCGGCGGCGCGGCAAACGGCGCGGTGTCACTGGTGGCGGCCGTGACGCCCGATTTCACGGCGAAGGTCCAGGCTGGAAAGATCATTCAAACGATCGCTCCCATCGTGGGTGGGAAAGGTGGTGGCAAGCCGGACAACGCCCGCGGCGGTGGCAAAGATGCTTCGAAGCTGGATGAAGCCCTGGCTAAGGCGAAAAGTTTGCTGTAACCGGCAAAGTTTTCCTTCGTCTTTCTAAGGTATGAAGAAATTCATTCTTATCCTGACGCTCCTTGCCTTCGTGCTTGGCCCATTGATGCCTGAAGTCCGCGCTGACAGTCCGCAAACGTCTGAACAGGCAAAAGGTCATAAAAAGCACAAGAAACATAAAAAACATAAGAAGCACAAAAAGCACGGCAAGAAGCACAAGAAACATCGCAAGCACGGCAAAAAGAAAAACAAAAAGAAACACACTTCCTGATTTTTCGATTTCTCTTTAAAAACGGGAAAGCCCTGTCAGATGACAGGGCTTTTGCTTTTACAAATTAAGGAAAGGCTTACGGTTGGCCTGGCGGTGGTGGTGGTGCACCGAATTTCCCGCGCCCGTTACCTCCGCCAAATTTCTGCATCATGATCTCCTGGAACATTTCCTGCATGCTGGTGTATTTCTTCAGATCGGCTGGCGGCTCGAACTGAGCTGCGTCTGGTTTCGAAAACTCCACATTCTTAAACAGCATGACGACGTGCTGACCTTGTTCGTTCTGTTCGATTTTCACCGGAAACTTCTTAAGATCGGTGGCGTTCCACAAGGTAGCTTCGTGCTTGTTGCCTTCTTTGTCCGTGGCGACGGCTTTGTTTTTTACACAGGGATGGCCATCTACGGTCTCTTTACCGAGTTCGGTCATTTCGATTTTAAAATCCTCAGGCTTTCCAGCTTCAGCTGACTTTTTGATTGGCATTTCGACGTAGGCTTTCATTCCCGGGTAAATAATGTCGGAAACTTCTTTATCCGGACGGGTGATCATGATCATGCGATCCATTCCCATTTCTTTCATCTGGGCCGCGCCGGCGCTTTTTTTGTTGCCGCTGCGCATTTCATCCATGTTCATTTCGAAACGGGTTTTGCCTTCGGAAAACGTGATTTTGCCTGGCATTGACATGTCGCTGCCCTGCATATCCTTGGCCTGGAATTCAACGTCTGCTTTGAAATTTGGGTTATCGCCAAAATATTTCACCATCGCGCCGCTGAAATCAGGCGAGGGCGGGCCGCCCATGCCGCCGCGACCTTGGGCGTGAACAGAAATGGCAAAAGTAAGAACAGCTGCGGCTGTCAGAATACCAAAACGATTTTTCATAATTTTAAAAACGGAAAATACACTATCAGTGCGGCATCATTCCTGAACAACGGGTGAAATGCAAATCTCCGGCGTCCTTTCAAGGAGATGGGGATTTGCCTGATAGTTTGAACGAACAGGGGTGATGATTCGTCCAAAGAATCAATCGCTTGGCGTACAGCTTGCGATTTGTTATCAAGCTATTATGAAAAAGTTAATTGTTTCTCTCTCCATCGTCACCGCTTTGGCTCTTCCTGTTTTTGCAGGTGAAAAATCTGAAAAACCAGCGGAAAAGAAAGCTTGCTGTGCGGAAAAGGCGAAAGCCTGCTCTGAAAAAGGCAAAGCTGGATGCCATGGAAAATCTTCCTGCCAGGAAAAGTCCGCGACCAAGTCTTCTTCGTCTGCCAAAGGCGCGGAAATTCTTAAGCAATAATTTAACGTCGAGTTAATTACCGGAGCCCTGCCTGCACCTCAGGCAGGGCTTCTTTTTTCTGCTGACGGCCAATCTATTTCCGTTTAAATCCCTCCGTATGACGAAGCGATTTCTCCTTCCCGTTTTCCTGGCCGCCTGCGCTCTTCACGCCGCAGAAACACCGAACCCCGTCCGATTGGTCGATCCCGAAGGAAAATCAGGCGATGCACATGCGGTGGTCGTCGAAGCAGCCAACCTCGCTCACACGACACAACTGCTGCCTGTTAATGCCAGGGGCGAAATTCTCGGTGAAGGAAAAGCAGATCAGCAATTAAAGGCTGTGCTCGATTCCGTTTCCATGGCACTGCAAACCGGAAATTCCGATTTGAAGCACGTCGTTAAAATCAATGTCTACGCGGCGAACAACGACGTTGTGGCGCAGGTCCAGAAATTCTTTGCGAAAACGTTTAAGTCAGACGATCGACCCGCGGTCACTTATGTCATCAGCAAACTGGCAGATCCTAAAGCTCTCGTCGCGATGGACGCGATTGGTATTTCTACACAGCCTGCTTCGGAATCAATGGTCATCCGCACGCATGACAAACAGATCTCAGGAGGAGAAAACTTTGCCGACGTTGCCGTTCTTCCCAAAGGCGGTGTTGTTTACATTTCCGGTCAGGCCATCAAAGGACCGCTTCCTGAAGCGACGACCAAAACGTTGGAACAATTGGAACAAACCTTGAAATTCCTGAAGCTTGAGAAACGGGACATTGTGTCGGCGAAAGCGTTTGTGCAACCGGCGACCGACGCCGCAACGGTGCGAGCTGAGTTTGCAAAGTTTTTCAAAGGCGAATTGGTCCCGCCGTTGTCTTTGGTTGACTGGACCAGCGGCAAGGAATTGCCAATCGAAATCGAAATGGTGGTTGCCGCGCGCGGCACCGGTGCGGACGCCAAAGAGCGCATTTCGTATCTGTGTCCTCCATTCATGACGGGTTCGCCCGTGTACAGCAAAATTGCTCGAGTGAACTCAGGTAAGCTGATTTATTTCTCCGGACTTGTTGGGAAATCTTCAGACAGCGCTGAGTCTGAAATCCATGAAATTTTCGCCCAGTTGAAGGATTTGGCGAAGGAAACCAAAAGCGACATGGACCATTTGGCAAAGGCGACGTATTACGTTTCGACTCCCCAAACCAGCGGGAAACTGAACGAAATTCGGCCCAAGTATTATAATCCTAAGACGCCGCCGGCTGCGTCGAAAGCGATGGTAAAAGGTTCCGGTTTTGCGGGGAAGGGGATTACCTTCGACATGATCGCCGTAACCGCCGAGTAATTTTTTCGGGATAAAAAAGAAAGGACGAGTTTCAACACTCGTCCTTTTCTTTTTCGATCAACGTTAATGCTTTTTTTGAAAGAAGCCTTTTAGCCGATTGATCGATTCACCTTCGACATCGAGGTCGTTAGATTTCCATTCTGCGAATCCGCCGTCCATTTCCATGACGGGATACCCGCGTTCTGCGAAATACACCGCCGCTTTCGCTGCGAGATGGCACTGCTGCGAATAGCAGACCAGAATGTTTGTCTTGTCCCGACTAAGCCCCTCAAGCGTGTTCCAGCGATCGCGCGGTAGATTGATCGAGCCATGAATATGTCCCTTCTCGAAATCTTCTCCATCGCGAACGTCGACGATATTAATGTCCGCTCTTTCTTTTAACATTTGGCTGACTTCCACCGGTCCGGTGGAAAAGTCGAGTTTATCCTGGAAGTAGGCTTTGGCTCTGGCTGGATCCACCAGTTTGATTTGGGATTGCATAAGAGAACTCCTTTCCTACGAAGAAATCAGAATGATTTCTCACTCAAAAACGTACGCCTCTCATTGATCTTTGCAATGAGTGTTTTTAGATGGTAGCCGTTGGGATGTCTGAAATTTGTCTCAACTGAATCGGCTGAATGCAGGTTCAAAATCCGGATTTTCCTTCCAAAATGCCCATTTCAAACTTCGAAATCGGCGTTTTTTTTTGTGAGGCTCCAAAAGCAATAATTTAAGTAGAAATAGCGGTTCCTCCACGGTCTTGTGGTTTCTATTGCGCTGAAAACACCGAGGAACCAGCAAAACAGTCGGAAGGCCCCTAAAAACAGATCACCCGCGCTCTCGGGGAAACTCCAAACCCCAAAAGCGCGGGTTTTATCTGCATGCAGCCCTAATGTCCCATCCAGCTTTGAGAATAAACTATTTTTGAAAGCCGCCTATCGCCATTAATGACTACTTTTGCCACTTTTTTGCCGGAAATAAGGGTTTTTACCTAGTTAATATTAACTAAGGGCGGTCTTTTTGTTCCTTTTGAAACAAAAAAACCCGGCTGTTCCCAGCCGGGTTCGCGTTGAATCTATTAGATTATTGCCATTGGACGGCATCGGCGACGACTACGAAGCCGGTGGTGGTCCAGAACGATAGTTTTACCGTATTGGCGCCTGCATTCATGGAATAGGCACCCTGATTGACCCACTGACCGCCGGTGATTTGTTGATTAACTACTTCGGTGTGAGACCCAGCTGATGTGGAGATCAAATAAGGAGCAGTGGTGCTGCGATTGGCTCCTTGAGGATACCAGACATACACGGTGTGCGTTCCCGCGGATGGGAAGCTTACGTTCCACACCGCCGGATCGCTGCTCGCCGCGGTGGAATGATAACGATAGTCGCCACCATATTTGTCCGCAGAAGAACTTCCCGTGGCCCAGGCTGCGGATGCAGAAAAGCTTCCGCTGCTGTTGTCGACGATGATGCCGCTGGGTGGATTGACGAGATTCATGTAGTGCGCCCAATCCCAATTTGGACCTGGGTCGGTGTGGCTGTTGCAGTTCGGATCGATCCCCAGATTGGCAGCAGCCCAGGTAGACCAGCCGGCGACCAGTTTTTGGCCGTGGGCAACGATATGATTGCGGTCCTTGGCGTAACCGAATTTATTCGCGATGTGCGCGGAAATTCCGGCGGAAGCCTGGTATTGGGCTTCGGTGTACCAGGCTGGATTGCTGGCAAATCCTTCGTGCTCGGTGCCGGTGGAATGGGTGTTCCAACACAAGGCGTGCCAGGCGTAGTAAGCTTCGAGAACCATCTGCGTGATTTCACCTGCCGGCGCGTCTGTGCCGGCATCTTGTTTTCCGTTCACGCAATAATGAACGCTCGCTGAGGTCCCGCAGTTTTTGAAATAGGAGATGGTGCTCGCGTAATAACCTTCCATGTCATGGATGACGTGGAATTTGTGGCCATTACCCGAAGTGTACCAATGACCGGAACACGCTGGATTCCAAATCGCTGGACCATAATCGGTGCTGGCATGCACAACACTGCTCGCCGCAAGGGCGCTGATAACGAACGCTGAGTTTTTGATGATAGGTTTCACTATGTTGGATCTTTCTGCTCGCGGACCCTGGAAGAATCCCACGTCCGCACGGTTTCGTTTCCTGCAATGTTCGGACCCATGAAGAGACAACTTCACAGGGATGACTTCGGGGAATGGGGCGAAAGATTAGAGAGTTCAGTCGTTGTCGACCATTGGAGTAACCAGTTTTCGGGAATCAGGAAGAATCCCTACGTCGCCCTGATGCGGAACTAGAACTGATTGTTCCGTTCCAAAAATTTCACGACCGCTTCGGTGCGGGAGCGTACGTGCAGCTTCACATAGATGTTTCGAATATGCGCACGCACGGTGAGCACGCTCAAATCGAGGGCATCCGCGATTTCCTTGTATTGATGTCCCTTGGCAAGAAGACCAAGGATTTCGTATTCCCGTTTCGAAAGGTTTTCTGGTTCGCTCTTCAATCCGCGTTGCTGGAAGAACTGCACCACTTTACGCGCAATGGAATTGGTCATTGGCGAGCCCCCGCGATTCACATCGATAATAGCGTCGAGGATTTCCGACGGCGGCGTTTGTTTTAGAAGATACCCGCTGGCTCCAGCCATCAACGACTTAAAGATTAAATCATTATCGGCATAGACCGTAAGGATGATGATCTGCAAATCCGACTTTAATTCCTTCAGCTTCACCGCGCAGTCGATGCCGGACATTTTTGGGAGGTTGATATCCATCAACAGGACGTCCGGCCAGTCATCAGGCAGATGCTGCAAGGCAGACTCTGCGTTGGCATGGGTCGCGATGCAGCGAAAGGTGGGAGAACCGTTAATCAAGATACTAAGACTCTCGCGAATACCCGCGTCATCTTCCACGATGGCAACCTTGACTGGCATAATCTCTTTTTAACTTTTCCGAATCGAAATTTGAAGCCTGATTTGCGTTCCCCGCGTTCTTTCCGTCTCGAGGTCAAAGCAACCACCGATGCTTTGCATGCGCTTCTCCATGTTCACCAAACCATTTCCAAGAGCGGTTGTTTTTTCCTGCGCAAAACCTTTTCCGTTGTCTTCGATGGCGATGGATAAAAGGTTTTTTGAAAAACGGAGGCGGAACCAGACTTCATCGGCGCAGGAATGTTTGGCGATGTTATTTAACGCTTCTTTAATCACGAGGAACAGATTGTGCCGAATCTCCGAGGAAAGAGTGATGTTGGGGAGTTCATCGGGAACATCCAGTCGACAACGAATTCCGGTCGGCGCCAAAAAGTTTTCCACGTATTCGTAAACATAGAGCGCAAAACTATCGAGTGCGTCGTTCTTGGGATTCAGCGCCCACACGATCACGTCGAGATTTCGCACCAGTTCCCGCGCCGCATTGGAAATGCGTTTCACATGGCCGCGCGTTTCATCTTTTCTCTTCTCGTCGGCAACAACGTCGCTGAGGAACAGAATCTCGGTGAGGCGCGCGCCGAGATCGTCGTGCATGTCCTGGGCGATTCGAGTGCGTTCCCGTTGAATGGCGTTCTGTCGCTCCAGCGATTCCAGTTGGCGTTGCAGATTCTTTGTCGCCACAAATCGCGTCAGGGTCCCGAGCCCGATGACTCCCAGTCCAATGCTGGCGCTCATGAACCACCATGTCTGCCAGAAGTGTGGGAGCAAAATAAAACTGATCGAAGCGCCTTTCATGTTCCAGTTGCCATCGCTGTCCGAAGCGACCACCTGAAATCGATATTGTCCCGGCTGAATGGCCTTGTAGATGACATTATGATTGGCATTGGCTTCCATCCAGTCGCTATCGACTCCTTCGAGGCGATAACGAAACCGATTCTTTTCCGGCGCACGAAAGCTGAGGGCGGCGAAACTGAATTCGAGTTCGGACGGCCCCGGCTCGATCTGTACGGGAGTGGTTTGATCAGAAACAGGTTCATTCAGGAAATCGTGTTTCCCGGCGGAGATTTTTTCGATGAAAACGGGCGGGGGAGCGTTGGTCCGTTTAAACGATACGGTATTGGGTGAGATGACAGACAGTCCTTTCGAAGTGGCGAACCACAAGCGGCCATCCCGGCTTTTCCAGGCCGCGGGCTTGCTGCTGCCATTGCATTGGCTGCTCACCATTCCATCGTTCTTGTCATAAAGAACCAATGATAGTGGATCGCTGGGATTCCGCACCGCCTTTGCGAATTGTTCCTGCGTGATACAAAAAACCCCTTTCAAACAGCTGAACCAGAAATTCCGCTGATCGTCTTCGAGAACTTCATAAATGTCATCACTGGGCAGGCCGCGTTGCGTGTTGAAGTGCAAAAGCTTTTTGCCATCGAACCGGTAGATCCCCGCGCCAATGGTTCCGAACCACAGCGCGTCGTAGGAATCATGAAAGACTTCGACGACTGCGATCTTTGCCAGTTCACGCAGAGGTTCCGGTACGGAAAAATGACCTTCCTGCCAAAGGACGAGGCCTTTTTCGGTGCCAACCCAGACACGACCGTGACGATCTTCTTCAATGGAACGAATGCGGACATTCGGCAAACCATCGTCGATCGTGAAATGTTGAAACCTTTCGTTTTTATAGAGGCACAATCCTGTGCTGGAGCCGATCCAGATGTTCCCTTTGCTGTCTTCAGAAACGACGCGCACTGCCCGGCCGTCGTAATCTCTTTTTGCGAAACGACTGAACTGGCCGTTTTTAACGCGATACAAACCGCCATCGAAATCATTGCCCACCCACCAACCGCCATCGCGACTTTCGCAAAGCGATAGAACCATGTCGTTCCCGAGCGGCAGGCCAGTGCTCCAGTTGAAAAGCGTCAGTTTGCCATCCTTCATCTGATGCAAACCTCCGCCCCAGGTTCCGAACCACATCGTCCCGTCACGGTCTTCGCGGACGCATGTCACATTGTTGTGCGCGAGGCCTTGTTGTGAGGTGTAGCTGATGAATTGTTTTTGCTTCAACCGATAAAGCCCGTCCTTCGCTCCGATCCAGATGTTGCCCTCAGCATCTTCGTTAATGGCATAAACCTGATCGTAGGGGTCGCGCTCGGTGGTGGATTCAATAAAGAATTTATCCCCGGACCGACGGCTCAATCCGCCGTACGTGCCGATCCAAAGTGTTCCGCGTCGGTCTTCGTAAAGCGTCGTGATATTGGCGTCAGACAAGCCATCGCGTTTTGCATATTGCGTCAGCACACCGTTTTTTAGATAGGCGAGGAAACTGCTCGTTCCAAACCACACGCCACCGGTTTTATCGCACCAGACCGCCCGGACGAAATCTCCAGGGATGCCTTGCGCGGGACCAAGAAGATTTGCCGCATTGTTACTCCAGCAGAGAAGTCCTGCCGAAGTGCCCATCCAGATGTTGTGATGAATATCTTCGCTGAATTTCTTTACACTGATACGACCCAGTAGTTCTTCGCGGTTGAAGCGGGTCAACTTGCCGTTCTGATACCGAGCCGCACCATCAATGGTTCCAAACCAGATCGTCCCATCGTGCGCTTCAAAAATGTCGAGCACGGCTGAGAGCCTCACGATCTGATTGGTCATCAATTGTGATGCTTTTCCGTCGCGTAGCCTGAAAATCTCCCCTGTATAAGCACCCAGCCAAAGCGTTCCATCGCGACTCTGGCAAAGGGCGGTGATACGTCCATTTTCGAGCGTGGCGGCATTGGTGTTGTCGAATCGGGTGAAAGAATCCCCGTTAAAACGAGCTGCTCCCGTCAGTGTGCCTACCCAGAGATATCCATCACGCGTCTGCAAAACAGATTGCACGCTGACATGTGGCAAGCCATCGCTTGTATCCCATTGCTGGGAACTGTAATGAGACGTTTCGATCTGGGCGAAGCCGGGGAAGGCGAGCCAGCAAAGACATAAGTACAGCACACTGAGCCGTAGAGTTTTGCTGCCCGAATTCATTGGATGGTTCTTTATACCAAGCTTTCCTATCGCTACCAAGCGCCGTTTTATTCCATTGGGTATTTTACGCCGATTTGCCCTCGCAACGTGTCCATGGTCCGCAGGATTGAAATCGTTTCGTCCAGCGGCATAACCGGGCTTTCGACTTTTCCGTGCCGCAAACAATTCATGAATTCAGTGGCTTCGAAGTGATAACCGTGACCGGGGTAGGGGAGATCAATGGATTCTTCGTTTTTCCCATCGAGAGCGATGGTCATTCTACTCGGCTTCCAAAAAGGCGAATGAATTCGAATACATCCGCGTGTGCCAATGACGGTGGCTTCACAGGAGGTATTGGCCCGGATACTGGTGTGCAGAATCGCCAGTGCATCGGAATGGTATTTCAACGTGATCGATGTCTGTTCGTCGACGTGCGTTTTGCCGAGGATGCCGACTCCCGTAATCTCTTTTGGTGAGCCGAGAATCATTGAAGCGAAAGAAAGAGGATACACGCCCACATCCAGTAACGCGCCCCCGCCAAGGTGCGGATCGAAAAGGCGGCTTTTGGAGTCGAACTCAGCGCGAAATCCAAAATCAGCGGTAACGATCTGCACCTCGCCAAGGCATTGTTTTGCCAGGAGTTCTCGAAGCTTATGCATGATCGGGAAACAACGCGTCCACATCGCTTCCATTAATAGAATCTTCTTGCGACGCGCGAGTTGAATGACTTCTTCCGCCTGCTTGACGTTGAGCGCGAAGGGCTTTTCGCACAGGACCGCTTTTCCGGCGTTCAGGCAAAGGATCGCATTTTCGTAATGAAACGGATGTGGCGTCGCGATGTAGACGCAATCGATTTCCGGATTGGCTGCGAGTGCTTCGTAGCTGGTGTGTCGATGAACGATGTCGAACTCTTTTCCAAACGCTTGTGCGCCTGCCGGCGAACGGGAGCCGACAGCAAGAAGGCGAGCATTTGGAATCGTTTTAAGATCCGCCGCAAATTTCTTTGCGATAGCGCCTGTGCCAATGATTCCCCATCGAATTGCATCCGCCATGGTGAAAGAGTAACGGGTCGGGTTGGGAAAGGGACAGTGTTTTTCGGACCGGGTTTGTGACCCGTAGAAATGTTCTTAAGCTGAGTCAGCTTAGATATTCGAACGGTTTAAAATATGAACATCGCTGCGGGTCACAGACCCGCGGTCCGCCTGCCATCCGTATTTCTCCCGATGATTCGCCTTGAATTCCGCTTCCTACCTTTGCGAAATTGGGCTGTCGTGAGAGTTGCGCTTTCAGTCTTGATCCTTCTGGCCAGCATCGTGCTCGGCTCGGCGCAAAGTTCTCTTAAAACCCTCGAAAAAATCAGCATCGCAGGCAACGAATACGTTCGCCTTCTCGAATGGTGCGATGCCAACGACCTCAAGCTGGTCTGGACGAAAAAAGACGAAGACCTTCGCGCCACGAATCGTTATCACCGACTCTTCTTTTGGGCCGATTCGCGCAAGACGGAGATTGATGGTGTGACGATTCTCTTTTCTCTCCCGATTATTTCGCGCAGCAGCGTTCCTTTCATCTCTACCATCGATTTGCAAACGACGTTGATTCCTTTGCTCTATCCGCATCGGATCCCTAAATCAGAGATCAAGACCATTTGTATTGATGCCGGGCACGGCGGGACCGACACGGGGAAGATCGATCGGGGTAATCGTGACTCCCGTTTCGAGAAGACTTACACCCTGCTTCTGGCACACGAAGTCAGCAAGCTGTTGCAGGCGGAAAATTTCAAAGTCGTGATGGTCCGGAAGCAGGATTCGAAGATAAAACTGTCGGACCGCGCGGATGTGGCGAATAACGCCCGGGCTGATCTCTTTCTTTGTCTCCATTATAATTCAGCGGAGGACAAATCTGTGCGCGGCGTGGAAACTTATTGCATGTCTCCGGCCGGTGTGGAGTCGAGCAATGCGGGCGGCGGAAAGTCGAGGGAGGGAAGCTATCCTGGCAATGCTCATAACTCCGAAAACATGTTGTTGGCCTATCAGGTGCACAAAACCATTCTTCGAAGCATGGGACTGGAAGATCGTGGCATCAAGCGAGCGCGTTTCGAAGTGCTCCGTGACGGCAAAATGCCCGGCATTCTGATCGAAGGTGGTTTTATGTCCAACGCGGCCGAAGCGAAAAAGATTTATGATTCTGCCTGGCGCAAACGCATGGCCCAATCGATTGTCGACGGTGTCGTGACTTATGCGAAACTGGTAGAACCCGAAAAGCAGATCGCCGCCCGCAAAGAGAGTCCTCCGGCAAAGGAAAATAAAAAGAAAACGGTGCGGGATTAATTATTTTTCGACCTTGTTGGTCTTGCTGCCGCCGCCCTTCTTTCCGCCCGCCGTCAAAATCGTTCCAGTCAGAACTCCGACACCGAAGAACCCGAAATACATGATCGCGGCGGGTTGAATTTGGGATTTTGGCAAAATCCATTCCGGCATGGAGAGGGAAACATTCTGCTTGTTGTACATCCCCATGAGCACGAGCAAAAACAGGATCGCAATCATGAAAACGGTTTTAAAAAGCAGCTTCGCGTTCATACGTTGCGCGGAAAATAGCGAACCGACCGGGAATTTAAAGTTTAAAAGGGAAGATGATATTTCTGAACCGGAACGATGCAGATGAAACCACGGATGAACGCAGATCGACACGGATAAAAACGCTAAGGAAGGGCGTCGCTTTGTATGTTTAGGGCGAACTTTTTGGCGGTCGCAAAAGAACCGGAACAATGTGAGATAGCGGTATTCTATCCGTGTTTATCTGTGTTCATCCGTGGTTGAAGAGTTTTTTAACTGAATCGTTCCGGTTAAGGTCCTTGGTGTCCCCCGAGGTCGACATACGCTCTCAGTCTTCATCTTGCCCGGCAAAAATTTTCCGACTTTTCCATCGAATAGCCATCTTCCGCGACGGAAAACTTCCCCCTTTTGCTCAAGGAGTAATTTTCTATCGCCGGAAATTCCCACCT
>CBHTTJ010000087.1:0-23021 GCA_966095605.1 uncultured bacterium
AAAAAACTTTTCCGCAGCTCAGGAAATCATTTTTCCTCAGGAAAAAACTTTTCCGTAGCTCAGGAAACTATTTTTCCTCAGGAAAAAACTTTTCCGTAGCTCAGGAAATTATTTTTCCTGAGGAAAAAACTTTCCCTTTTGGGGCGGGAACACCGGTTTTAAGCTGCGTTTTGATCTGATTTCCACTCCTTTAACGGTAAAGGACCTCTTTTTGCACCTGTAGAGAAAATTGACGTTCAGGCAGCTTGGGCGTCCCGATTCCAACGTTAAGAATGTTTCTCGAAGGCGACAATGGATTTCCCGGTCAAATAGCTCGTATGAGACTGTAAACCAGTTGGTTATGCAGAAATTTGGGTTCCTCCACGTTTTCAGTGGAATTTTTATCCGAGAATGTCTCCAAAACACAACTGACCGCTCGTTGAAGGCCAAAAACTCTCCCTTACCTTAACTGCCTCCTGGGAGGGGGTAGGGTGAGGGAGAATCGTCCACTGACAAACCGCGTTGCTGGAAAGAATTCCAGGAAAACAATTCCACCGAAAACACTCCTCGGCACTTAACGGCAAACCGGCCCGTTTAACTCTGGCTCAGCCGCTTTTTCGGGGCCTCAAACAACATTTGATGAGCTTCGGTCAAGATGGCAGGAATTCGCTCCGCGAACGGACTCGCCTTGACGGCTTCCAGGATCTTTTTCGCATCGAAGCTCGCACAGTTGCTGCCGGGGAACCAATGGTCCGCCTGACCCAGAAGATTATAACGCATTTTGCCCCAGGTCGTCAGGTCGAGCGATTTGGCGTAGGTCCATAACCTCAGTATTTCCGAGACATTGATTTCACCCGGAACATCGACGTAATGAGGCAGACCTTCGAACCAGCGTGCACACCAATCCTTGCCGAGAACGGTTTCCATTTCCGCACGCAGACGCTTTTCGATCGGCGCAATCGTCTGCGGAATTTTATCGTAGTAGTCGAGCGCTTTAATGTGTTCATCGAAGTCGCTGGGACGTGCCGCACCGCAACTCAACGTGTGGACCTCCGGTCGTGCGAGACAATACAGGTCGTTGAAAATCATTGGCGACAAAGGAGCGCACAAATCGACTAATTTCTTCGGCGGTTCGTACAGTTTTCCACCCTTGTCGTTCGGACTGATGATGAAAACGCCCATGTCGCGTTTGCGTGCGGCTTCGACAGCCGACCAATTCAGGTCGTTGACGAAATACCAATGGAGGTTCACGTAATCGAATTCGCCGCTTTCGATCGTTTCAAGGATAATGTCCGTGGTCGCGTGCGTGGAGAAACCGATGTGCCGAACGCGGCCTTCTTTTTGTAATTTCCGAGCGACGGCAAGGCATCCGTTTTTCTTCAACGAATACTGCAGCAGTTCCCGATTATTCACACCGTGCAGCGAGAGAAGGTCGACGTAATCGAGTTTCAAGTAGTTCATGGACGTTTCAAACGTCTCGAGAAACTCTTTCCCCGTTGGTTTCGGGCCGACCTTGGTCTGCACGATGATCTTTTCGCGCGGCAGTTTTGGCAGAACGTAGCCCAGTTGCATCTCCGAGGAACCGTAACCGCGAGCGGTTTCGATGTGATTGATCCCGAGTTCGAGGGAACGGTGAATCGTCGCTTCGAGATTGGATTGGTTGTCGGCGGGAACTTCCTTCGGATCCACATCCTGCCATTTGTATTGGTAGCGCATTCCTCCGCAGGAAATGACGGGCATCTGCAATTCCGTTTTACCGAAGCGGCGATATCTCATGGAGGCTGAAACTAAAACCCATCCGCCAAATAGGCAAGGAGCGCGTTGTTGGCATTTGCTGATAAAGCCAAAGGCGAGAAGCAATCGATTTCCGGGGAGTCTTATTTACGCTTTCCCGTCTAAATAATATGCAAAAGATCCTCTGCGCATTGATGACGGCATTGGCCTGTCTGACATCTCACCTTTATGGTGAAACTCCGAAACATTCCTTTTCCATTAATTCCGGCGGCAGCGTCATCATTTCCGACGTAGATCTCGTTCAATACGGATTTGCGGAGCACGCTTTAAAAATTCGTGGTGAATCCGTCACGCGTTTGGCGAAGCTGGGTGAGAAACCGCCGGTTTCAGGGATACCGTTTCAAGTCGTCGTCGATGGTGAACCGGTTTACGAAGGACGCTTTATTTCGTTGCTCTCGTCGAGGACGTCCAAAGAACCGACAATTCTGCTCGATGTGAACACCAATTCACCAACCGCCGTCGTCTTTATCCGGGGACCCTATTACCATGAGCCACAATTTCAAACAGGGACCGATCCACGAACAGATCCGCGAGTAACGCAAGTTCTTTCAACGTTGGGTAAGTTGACGGCGGGCTTCTTTGGCGGCGCCAATCACGACGAGGCTTTGACATCGAAAACCGCGGACATCCTTGCTGAGTGCGCTCAAATTAAACCCGGGACAACACGGGCGGCATTAATGAGAGTTTTTGTCGAGGAAGGCGGCCTCTCCACCCCGCAGCATCGGACCTTCGCGCATCGTTCCTGTCCCTATATCAAAGTGGATGTGGAGTTTAAGCTAGCTGGTGCCAATGCGCCTCCGGTCGAAGAGCGGTCAACAGATGCGGTGGCAAAGATTTCGAAGCCATACTTTGCATGGAGTATTGCCGACTAGATTGAACATAAAGGGAATCACGTTGACTAATGGATAACAGCGGAACTTAATAGCCTCAGCGGTGTTCCTCTGAAGCGGAACAAATCTACTCAACCACCAACAAAGGAGTCTTGCCATGAACCGTAATCTCATTCGGCTGATCGTTGTCATTGTCGCGCTTTTCCACGTCGCTCCAGTATTTGCGGAATCGAACTACCTGGGCGCATCCGTTGTGTTGAAAAAACTGGCCGAGTCGTCGGAGCAAACAGGAAAGACCAATGAACCGCCCAATGACGAGGCGCTTCTAAAAACCGATTTGGAGTCGTTCCAAAAAAACGCGTCTGCTCTCGAACCGAAAGAGGCTGCCAAAAAATGGCTCTCCTTTTTGGAACGGCTGGACAAAGTGACAGTCGGTCGTCGTTATGGCAGCGGTTCGACTTTAACCACCAGGGAACTGGTGGCCGCCTTGCCACCACCATCAGCCTGGGATGAACTGGCCAGGTTGATTGAAGCACGGCCTCCCGCCAAAGGGAGCAAACAAGGAAGAGAAATCGGATTGCGGTTATTTGCTCATACCTTGCTCAAGAACAAGGAGGCGCAAAAACAGGATGTGGCCGCTTTTGAAACATTGCTCAAAGATTTAAACCGCGATCAGGCCATGAGGTTTTCCGGCGCCCTGCAACAGCTCCGAAAGTTGCAGATGGAAAATTCCGACGATCCCGATGCGATGATCAAGGCATCGGAACGGGAACTGAACGATAAGGAGAATCGATACAACCGCGAACTGGAAGTGCCCGATCTCGTTTCCCTCGTTGGAAAAGAAAAAGCGAAAGCGTTCCTGCGCCTTGCGCTGACGAATACGACCAGGGAGTTGAAAATTCGCAATGCCGAAGAAACCGAGAAATTGGCCCGACAACTCGCGCTGGAGTCGGTGGAACAGTTGAAGGTGGCGCCATGGTCTCTGACGCATTCGCTGGACGCGACCGATTTGTACGAAGCTTTGGATAAACGCTTCGGCCAGGTCGCCGACAAACCAGAGAATGGAGACGTGTTGATTGATGCCCGTTATGACGTGGACAATTCCCGCCAGGAAGCGCGCGCGTATTACCTTCTCGGATTGATTGTCGGGAATCGTAATAAGGAAGCCGTGGCCCTCGTGAAGAAGTTGGAAAAGGAGGGACGCTTTTATCTGCCGCACGATGCATTGAAATCGCTGGAAAGGGCAGGGCACACTCGAGCCATCCATGATTTCTTTCGTGAAATGTTGGTACAGGATCCGGAAGCACCTTTCTGGGATGAATACATTCAACTTGCCGCAAAAGTTGGCGAGACACGGAAAATGTTGGAGTTGGCAAGGGCCACCGCGGCTCGTGAAGATCTAAGCAACAACAGGAAATCGTCAATTCGTGGAAATCTGTATCGAGCGTTGTTGGCCGCCAATGAAATCGACGAGGGGGTGAAGGAACTGCGTCAATCGATCGCAGGGCAAACATCAAAAAATTCTTCTGCAGATAATTATCAGCCCAGCAGCTATGGAGTGACGTTGGCGCGGTTGGGAACTTTATTGGAACATGCCGATTGGGTAGACGAAGGGATCGTTGCTGCAAAGCGTGAGCTCAAGGAGCAGCGCGGGGAAAACCAATATCTCTCGTCCTACTCTGCGTTGAGCCTCGCAAAATTGCTCGCGGAATTAAAACGAGGACCTGAGGCCGAAGCGGTTTTGCTCGACGCATTGGTAAAGGAGACGAAAAAGAACAAAGCGAACTATTGGGACCGGGAATCTTCCCGGTCGGTTCTCATTGCTCTCGCCGAGCTGTATCACGGCGCAGGACGTCATGCAGATGTATTGACCCTTCTGGAGGAATCACCTGATTGGCAGGCGAAAGACCTGGCCGAATTTTTCGATGACAGCACAGGTGGTAGATATTATGGCGGTGGACGCCATGCGAGTCCTGACCCGGTTGGATATTACGTGGCATCGGCCTTGATGGCGCAAAATCGAAAACCCGAGGCGCACAAAATCATCGACGCCGTACTGAATGAACAGGGAGGTTTTGATCCAGGATACGAACTTCTCCTGCAAATGGACGGTGACTCGGCTGTCGTGCAACTCGACAAGATTTATGCGCGTGACCAGTTCGAAGAGCGGCCAGTCATCTGGAAAGCCATTTTGATGCAGCGCAGCGGTAAATTGGAAGAGGCAGAAGCTCTCGCGCGCAAGGCGATTTCAATTGATCCATCGGACGGCGAACAAGGTCCGGGCCGACGGATGCGAGCGTACGCTGTCCTTGCTGATATTCGAGAAGCACGCGGAGATAAGACGCAGGCGGAATTTTTTCGAGGCGCCGTGAAAGCAATCCGGCTTTCTGAAACGGCAGATCGTTATTACGAGGCCGGTCTGCTGAAGAAAGCAGTCAGTATGTATCAGGATTCCCTCGTGCTTTTCTCGGACGCGTATTGTATTCAGTCGCGCCTTGCGTTGCGCATGACCGAATTGGGGATGCATGATCAGGCGGAAGAACATTATCGTCGCGCTTACGAATTGATGCCGGAAAGTTTCGGTCGTGTCGAAAGTCATTGTTTCGGATGCGAACAGGCTTTTGATGGACAACGAGCCCAGAGCATTGCCGAAAAAGTTTTCACCTCGCTCGCGACAAAGACGCCGAATAAACCACAGGTTCACTATCTACTGGGTTATCTCCGCGAAGAACAGGGACGTTACAAAGAAGCGCTTGAGCACTTTCGTAAAGCAGTCCAACTGGACCCGGATTATTTGAATGCCTGGGCTCATATCGAATCGGTAGGCAGCTCCGCTCGTTTACCCGAGGCAGATCGCGATGCTGTGACATTGAATCTTATCCGGTTGGATCCGCTGAGTCATCATCATGGACGATCTGCTGACGTCACTGATTTGCGGGCTTTGTGGGAAGCCCTTGAAAAGGCGGAGCAGGTAAAACCTCCAAAGGTTGTGTCTCTATACCCGCTTCCGGCCAGTAAGCAGAAGATGGAAAAGCAGGACGCCGCAAACAAAGAGAGCACCTATTTTTATTCTGTCTCGAAACCCGAAACTTCGCTGACTCCAGGCATGGTGATTCAGAATCACCAATGGATCAGCATCGCCACATCGCTGTTCGGAAGCGAGTACGCGGTTTACGAAGATTAAAAAAGGGGCGCGCGAAAGAATTTCGCGCGCCCTTTTTACTTAAGAGTTATCTCCATCGAGCAAACGGCCCAATCCGCCGAGGACGGAGCCTTCCTCACGTCCACCTGCGCCAGTTTGCGGGGCAGCAGCGATGATTCGGCCAGCGAGACGGCTAAACGGCAATGATTGCAACCATACTTTGCCGGGACCTCGAAGCGTTGCAAAGAAGAGCCCTTCGCCACCGAAGAAAGCTGTCTTGATGCTGCCGACATACTGAATGTCAAAGTCAACGTGCGGTTGAAATGCAACGATACATCCGGTGTCGACGCGAATGACCTCGCCAGGTTGCAATGTGCGTTCATAAATCGTTCCGCCCGCATGGAGAAAAGCCCAGCCATTGCCCTGGAGACGTTCCAGGATAAAACCTTCACCGCCAAAAATACCGGCGCCAATGCGTTTTGTGAAAGCGATGCCAACGCTGACTCCTTTGGCCGCGCAGAGGAATGAATCCTTTTGCGCCCAGATTTCACCGCCGACCTCAGCGAGATGGAGCGGAATAATTTTGCCGGGATAAGGCGCGCCGAAGGCGACATGTTTCTTACCCATGCCACGGTTTTGAAAAACCGTCATGAAGAGAGATTCGCCCACGAGCAAACGTTTGCCGGCGCCGAGAAGAGAACCCAGAAAACCACTGTTCTGCTGGGAGCCGTCACCGAAAATGGTTTCCATCTGGATGCCATCTTCCATAAACATCATGCCGCCTGCTTCAGCGACTGCGGCTTCCATTGGATCCAGTTCGATCTCCACGAACTGCATATCGTCCCCGTGAATTTTAAAATCAATTTCGTGCATCTGGTTCATAGTTTTCTTTTCGTAGTCATTCTGTAGACCAGCTTTTCCGTGAATGCAGTTAGAAAAGCGCAGAAAAATTCTAAACGAAGATGACCGAACATGCATTCCAAGCGGTTGTTGGCCTTTTTCTTACCCTCAATTTAGGGGTGACAGTTTGGTTCCTCTTGCGTAACCGCTTGTGTTATTTTCTCGTCCTCTTCATGGTCAAACAAATGTCAAATTTGCGTTTCCTTTTCGCCGCAACAATCGTTGCATTTTTTTCCGCCGCTACGATTGCTGCCGAGCGCCCGAATATCATTTTGCTCCTTACCGACGACATGGGGTACGGCGATGTGGGATGTTATGGTGGAAAGTTTGCGCCAACGCCGAACATCGATCGGATGGCGAAAGAAGGAACGAAGTTTACGCAATACTATGTCGCGTCCCCGGTCTGTTCTCCGTCACGCACAGGTTATTTGACGGGGATGTATCCGGCCCGTTGGAAAATCACGAGCTATCTCCAGACTCGCGCGGGAAACCGTGCCTGCGAAATGAATGATTTCCTTGATCCAAAAGCGCCCTCGATCGCGCGAACCCTGAAAGGCTCCGGTTATGCGACTGCTCATATTGGCAAATGGCATATGGGCGGAGGTCGTGACGTAACCAATGCACCACCCTTTTCGCAATACGGTTTCGACGAACACGTGAGCACTTACGAAAGTCCCGAGCCCGATCCTATGATCACTGCAACGAATTGGATCTGGTCGCCGCAGGACAAAGTAAAGCGATGGGAACGAAGCGGCTATTTTGTTGATAAAACTTTAGACTTTCTGAAGCGGCATAAAGGCCAGCCTTGTTATGTCAATCTTTGGCCAGATGATGTGCACACGCCGTGGGTCCCGGAAGACGCCGGTTTCAAACGCCGCCAGGAAAGCGATGAAGGGGAACCGCGATTCCAAAAAGTTCTGGCCGAATACGATCGTCAGGTCGGACGGTTGCTGGATGGTTTGAAGGCGCTGGGGATGGATAAAAATACCATTGTCATTTTCACAAGCGACAATGGGCCGATGCCCGCGTTCGAAGGAAGCCGTACTGCCGGTTTGCGCGGAAGCAAGGTTAGTCTTTATGAAGGAGGAACGCGGATGCCGTTTATCATTCGTTGGCCAGGACATACTCCTGCTGGCAAGGTGAACGAAACAACGGTCCTGAATGCCACCGATTTGTTTCAGATGTTTTGTCATCTCGCGGACACAACCATGCCGAACAGCAACTCGTTCGATGGAGAAGATTTGAGTGACGTTTTCTTCGGTAAGACGCCCATGCGTAAAAAGGAAATGCTTTGGGAATATGGTCGCAACAATACGTCTTTCGGATATCCCAAGATTGCACGTGATCGCAGTCCTAACGTGGCCATTCGCGAAGGTAAGTGGAAATTGCTTGTGAACGCTGACGGCACCGGTGCTGAATTGTATGACATCAGCGCAGACCAAAATGAAACCACCAGCCTTGCTGAAAAAAATCCCGACGTGACCAAACGTTTGACTGAGAAGGTCCTGGCGTGGCGTAAATCTCTTCCGTGAAAATGAATCGTGTGATTGGTCGAGGCCTGTTGTTATTACTGCTGTTTTGCAGTCTCGTTGTCGGCAATTCCGCTGAAAAGCCGAACATCCTCCTGATCCTGGCGGATGACGTGGGTTGGTCGGATATCGGATGTTACGGCGGAGAGATCAAGACGCCGAACATCGATGCTCTCGCCAAAAACGGTCTACGCTTCACGCAGTTTTATAACTCAGCCCGTTGTTGTCCTTCGCGGGCGTCCCTTCTGACTGGGCTGCATCCGCATCAGGCTGGCGTTCCGGACATGCGTGGGCCATTGAATAAACAATGTGCCACGATTCCAGAGGTTCTAAAACCCGCCGGATACAACAGTTATATGGTGGGAAAATGGCATCTCGGAAACGTTATCCACCCGGTGGTGCGAGGCTTCGATGAGTTTTACGGAATGCTGGGGGGATTTAATTCCTTTTGGCAGGAAGATCCGTATTACACACGCCTGCCGAAAGATCGAAAGAAGCGGGTGTACGCCACCAATCGTTTTTACTCCACAGACGTCTTCGGGGATTACGCGATCGACTTTATCGATCAAGGGAAGGCGGCTCAAAACCCCTGGTTTCTTTATCTTGCGTTCAACGCGGCGCATTTCCCATTGCACGCCTACGAAGAGGACATTGAAAAATACGAACCAATTTACCAACGAGGCTGGGACAAAATCCGGGAGCAACGGTTGGAAAAACAAAAGAAATTGGGATTAGTGCCGAAGGATTTGCAACTGACTCCACGCAGCAACATTCCAAAGAATCTTTTCAATGAACAAACAGGCTGGTCTGAAAAGGATAATCCCGCATGGGATTCGTTGCCGGAGGATCGGCGAAAAGATCTGGCCCGACGTATGGCCATTTACGCCGCAATGATTGATCGCATGGATCAAAATATTGGCCGAGTCATTGAACATTTGAAGAAAACGAAGCAGTTGCAAAATACCGTGGTCATTTTCCTGAGTGACAACGGGGCTTGTGCGGAATGGGATCCTTATGGCTTCGACGTCAGTTCGAGTGCGACGAATATTTTGCACCGGAATGAAGATTTGAAAAAAGTGGGCGGCCCGGGAAGTTATATCAGTTATGGAAGCGGGTGGGCGAATGCCTGCAATACCCCGTGGCGGCTCTACAAACATTACGGTCATGAAGGCGGAATCTCCACGCCCTTCATCGTTCATTGGCCCGCCGGATTGAAACGTCACGATGAACTGGAAGATCGTCCTTCCTATCTTCCTGATGTCATGGCGACTTGCGTGGAACTCAGCGGGGCGAATTATCCAAAAGAACGAAACAACGAAGCGATTCTTCCTCTGGAAGGCGATAGCCTCATTCCATTGTTGAAAGGTAAAAAATCGGCTTCTCGCCCCATTTTTATGGAACACGAGGGCAATCGCGCTATTCGGGATGGGAAATGGAAACTGGTTGCTTTGCGGGATCGACCCTGGGAGTTGTACGACATCGAAAAGGACCGCACTGAAATGAACAATTTGGCCAAAGTTTTTCCTGAAAAGGTGAAAGAGCTTTCGCGTGAATGGGACACAATTGCCAGACGCGCCAACGTCGGTCGTAAAGAAACGAAGTAAGGATTCCATAATGAATTGCCAGCAACTCATTCTCTCTTTTTGCGCATTGGTTACCTCAATCGCGCTGCACGCGACGGAAAAACCTGACATCGTTTTCATTCTGGCGGACGACCTCGGTCACAACGACGTTGGATTTGCTGGTGGAAAACAAATCAAAACACCGAACCTCGATAAGCTGGCTTCCGAAGGTGCGGTGTTGAAACAATTTTATGTTCAACCGGTTTGTTCTCCAACGCGTGCGTCTCTCATGACGGGTCGTTATCCGATGCGTTATGGACTGCAAGTTGGTGTGATTCGTCCGTGGGCCAATTATGGTTTGCCCCTGGAAGAGCAACTTTTGCCGGAAGGCTTAAAAACCGCAGGCTACAGCACCACCATTCTTGGCAAATGGCACCTCGGCAGTTTCGATAAAGCCTATTGGCCGACGGTTCGTGGTTTCGATCATCATTACGGTCATCTCTTCGGCGCGATCGATTATTTTACCCATGAACGCGACGGGAAACTGGATTGGTATCGCGATGGTGTAGCGCTGAAGGAAAAGGGATATTCCACGCACCTCGTCGCGGATGAAGCGGTGAAAGTAATCAAGGCGCAGCCGAAAGATAAGCCGCTTTTTCTCTATGTTCCTTTTAATGCGGTGCATGGTCCACACCAGGTTCCAGAAACATACAAGGAGCCTTATAAAAATCTTCCTGAACCTCGTCGGACTTACGCCGGCATGTTGGCGGCGATGGATGAAGCGGTGGGCAAAATTGTTTCCGCCGTTGAATCGACTGACCGGCGCAAAAATACGCTCTTCATTTTTTCCAGCGACAACGGCGGCCCCGGGCCCGGTAAGGTAACGGACAACACACCCTACCGCGCAGGCAAAGGAACGTTATATGAAGGCGGCGTGCGCGTTTGCGCTTTCGTCACGTGGGACAAGCACATCAAACCAGGCAGCACCGTGAACGAACCGTTGCATATGGTGGATTGGTATCCAACGCTTTTGAAACTGACGGGCGCGAGCGTGAAACAGAAAGCGCCGCTCGATGGATCCGATGTCTGGCCCACGATTGCCAAAGGGAAAAAGACTCCGCATGACTTTATTCTCTTCAACTCAACTCCCTACAACGGTGCCATTCGGGTTGGTGACTGGAAACTGGTGTTAGGCGGGAGTCAAATCGAGGCGGATAGTGAAGCGTCGGAAACCAAAGCAAAGAAGAAGAACAATCGTGAAATAGGTAAAAATGGACCGGAGTTGTTTAACTTGCGTGAGGATCCCGGCGAAAAAAACAATCTGGCTCAAGCTAATCCTGAAAAAGTTAAGGAGCTCCAGGCTCATTACGACCAGTTGGCTCAGCAGGCGGTTCCTCCCAAAAATCTCGGGGATGCCAAAAAGTAAATCGCACGGCGCAGCCTTTGCTGATCCACGAATAAGGAAAACACCGCGGCTTTTTACTTTGCGTAACTTCATCGTCGCGTTTAGACATTCTCGCGACCTTGTCTGGTCACTCGACGACCATGTTCGGAAAACTCTTAGGTCCGGAGATCGGCACGCTGATCAAAGAGCGCAACTTTGCTGCGCTGAAAGAGATATTTTCTGAATGGCCTCCCGCAGACCTGGCGGAATTGATTGCTGATCTCGGCGTTGAAGAACAGGTCGTCGTCTTCCGTTTGTTACCGCAGGTTGTCGCGGCCGATGTCTTTGAGTATCTCGATCGCGACGCGCAAAAGGGCTTGTTGCAGGCGATGGGGAAAGAAGACGTCGTCAAAATCCTCAACGAGATGTCGCCGGACGATCGTACCGCACTCCTCGAAGAGCTTCCACCCACGGCGGTCACCGGTTTGCTTCAGTTACTTTCTCCTGATGAGCTGAAGATCGCGAAAAACCTGCTCGGTTATCCGGAGCGCAGCGTGGGGCGTTTGATGACGGTGGATTACATCGCCGTTCGTGACGATTGGACGGTCAATCAGGTCCTTGATCATATTCGGCAAAATGGCGCCGACCGCGAAACGTTGAATGTCGTTTACGTCGTCGACGAGCAGGGGAAACTCATTGATGACATTCGTATCCGCGAATTCCTTTTGCGTCCTTTGGACAAAAAGGTTTCCGACATTCGGGACCAGAACTTTGTCGGTCTGAAGGTTACCGACTCGGAAAAGGATGCAGTTGAGATCTTCAAAAAATACGATCGCACGGTTTTACCGGTTGTTGATTCTGAAGGACGTCTGGTGGGAATTGTTACCGTCGACGACGTTCTCGACGTTCTTGAAGCGGAAACCACCGAAGATATTCAAAAGCTCGGTGGTTCTGAAGCTCTCGATGAACCCTATCTTTCCGTTTCCCTGCCGCAGTTGATTCGGAAGCGCGCCCCATGGCTGATCATTTTGTTCCTCAGCGAAATGCTGACAACCACGGCGATGTCGTTCTTCGAGGATGAAATTGCCAAGGCGGTTGTTCTCGCTCTCTTTCTTCCGTTGATCATTTCCAGCGGCGGTAATTCCGGTTCGCAAGCGACCACGCTAATCATTCGCGCCATGGCGCTGGGTGAAGTAACGCTCGGCTATTGGTGGAAAGTGATGCGAAGGGAAGCAATCTGTGGATTTTTTCTGGGCGTTGTTCTTGGAACGATTGGTTTCCTGCGCATTACCTTTTGGCACTACGCTTTTCACGCCTATGGTCCGCACTGGGCTTTGATTGGGACTACTATTTTCTTTTCGCTTATTGGGGTTGTGTTGTGGGGAACGTTGTCCGGTTCGATGCTGCCGTTCGTCTTGCGTTATTTTAAACTCGATCCTGCTTCTTCTTCAGCGCCATTCGTAGCGACGCTGGTGGATGTAACCGGTCTGATTATCTATTTCACCGTTGCTTTTTGGGTGTTAAGTGGAAGCCTTCTCAAACCTCCACCGCCCGGGGTTTTTGCACTCGACTATAAAGCGACGCCCGAAGCGTTTCATCGGCTGTTGCATCTGGATGACAAATGGGTGGTGGATAAAGTCCGATTGGACGAAAACAGGAACACCATCCGGATTGAGGTTAAGGAATCGGAAGCGTTTGCGAAAAAGGTAAGTTCTTCAGAATGCGATGGCCCGTTGGAAGTTTACGACCACGCGTCGGAAAAGATTTGGACCTACCAGGACCTGTTTAATTTTCATACGGAAATTGAATGCCGCATTCCTTTGTTGCGGTGCAAAAAGAGCTCCCGGCCCCTGCAGGCTAACCCGGTGGGCATTCCCTGGGAAACATTGGGGAAACTCCAGGCGCGGGCAAATTAACGGTCGGACGATCATTTGAATTCTGCAGTTTTGATGTGTGAAGGTCTTTCGACGCCTTGACGTTATCGTCGCTTCCTCATACCGTCTTCTGTGTTCGGGGAGCCAAATCGCCATGATGGTGACGCTGAGAGTTTTGCGCGCGAGCGCAAATGACCCGTTAACTTGAACCGGATAATGCCGGCGCAAGGAATTATCTCTCCGGCTCTCTCCTGTAAATTTTTATGATCGCTACCAAAGAATCCCTGGAACCGCAGAGTTCGGATCGTCTTCCTAATTCCAAAAAAGTTTTCGTCGATGGCCAGATCCATTCGGACGTGCGTGTTCCGTTCCGCGAGATCACGCTCACGCCGACAAAATCGTTCGATGGTCGTATGGAAGCGAACGATCCCGTTCGTGTATACGATTGTTCCGGTCCGTGGGGCGATCCTGCATTTCATGGAAACTCCGACGAAGGGCTTCCCGCACTTCGCGCCAAGTGGATTCGCGCCCGCGGTGACGTCGAAGAATACGACGGCCGCCAGGTGAAGCCACAGGACAACGGTTATCTTTCCGGTAAACACGCCGAATACGCGAGCAAAGCGGAGAAGAATCGCCTTGTCGAATTTCCCGGATTGAAAGGCCAGCCGCGTCGTCCTTTGCGCGCGAACAAAGGTCATGCCGTGACACAGCTTTGGTATGCACGGCAGGGAATCATTACGCCTGAGATGGAGTTCATCGCGATTCGCGAAAATATGGGGCGCGCCAAAATGGCGGACATGGCGAAGGATATTATTCGCAATGATCTGAACAAACAACACGCCGGTTCCACTCAGCTTTCTGGCAGTCCCTATTCACCATCCGTTTTCCAACGTTTCCCACAACGCATTCCAAAAGAAATCACCGCCGAATTTGTCCGCGCCGAAGTCGCCGCCGGGCGCGCGATCATTCCCGCAAACATCAATCACCCGGAATCGGAACCGATGATCATCGGTCGTAACTTCCTCGTGAAGATCAACGCCAACATTGGTAACAGCGCCGTCGCTTCCAGCATTGAAGAAGAAGTCGAAAAAATGCGTTGGGCCACGAAATGGGGCGCTGACACTGTGATGGACCTTTCTACTGGCAAAAACATCCACGCCACCCGCGAATGGATTCTCCGCAATTCACCTGTGCCGATTGGAACGGTTCCGATTTACCAGGCGCTGGAAAAAGTTGGCGGCAAGGCTGAGGAGCTCACGTGGGAAATTTATCGAGACACGTTGATTGAACAGGCAGAGCAGGGGGTTGATTACTTTACCGTTCACGCCGGCGTGCTCCTCCGTTTTATTCCGCTCACGGCGTCCCGCATGACGGGCATCGTTTCCCGTGGCGGCAGCATTATGGCGAAATGGTGTCTCGCGCATCACAAGGAAAGTTTCCTTTACACGCATTGGGATGAGATTTGCGAAATAATGGCCGCTTACGATGTCAGCTTCAGCATCGGCGACGGACTGCGTCCCGGTTCAATCGCCGACGCCAACGACGCCGCTCAATTCGGCGAACTGCAGGTGCAGGGAGAGCTCACGGAACGTGCCTGGAAACATGGCGTGCAAGTGATGAACGAAGGCCCGGGACACGTGCCCATGCACATGATCGAAGAGAACATGGCCAAGCAATTGGAATGGTGCCACGAAGCTCCGTTCTACACGCTCGGACCTCTCACGACCGACATCGCCCCCGGCTACGACCACATCACGAGCGGTATTGGTGCCGCCATGATCGGCTGGTACGGTTGCGCGATGCTCTGCTATGTCACGCCGAAAGAACATCTCGGTCTGCCGAATAAGAAAGACGTCAAAGACGGCGTCATTGCCTACAAGATCGCCGCTCACGCCGCCGACCTCGCGAAAGGTCATCCGGGTGCGCAATATCGCGACAACGCCTTAAGCAAAGCTCGTTTTGAATTCCGCTGGGAAGATCAGTTTAATCTTGGCCTTGACCCCGAAACCGCTCGCGAATTCCACGACGAAACGTTGCCGCAAGACGGCGCCAAGAGCGCGCACTTTTGCTCCATGTGCGGTCCGCATTTCTGCTCCATGAAGATCACCGAGGATGTTCGTAAGTTCGCGGCAGAGCAGGGGATCAGTGAAGACGAGGCATTGAAGAAGGGCATGGAAGAAAAGAGTAAGGAATTCGTGCAAAAAGGCGCTGAAGTCTACGCGAAAGCATGACACATCATCTGGTAGGGTGACATTGTTGAAGCGGGCTTGTCCTCAAACAGGATCATATGGTCCGATGGAGGGCGTGTGCTCTATAGTCTGTCGCCGCAGTAACTCGGGTTGGAAATTAATTTGGAATCCAGAGTGTAATCGTATTCCTAATAAGCGATGGCACGGCTGACCTCCACGTAAAGGGGCCGCGAACCTCAGTGCGGGCCCGCGGCCGTGATGAACCCAACTAACTCGAAACTCTCGTTATTTGTCGCAGCTCGTTTGGTGGATTTGAATGTTGCCGGTGCTGAGAGTCGCAGGCGACGCCGCATTCGCCCCGATCTGCAAAACTGTGGTCGCACCGAAGAAAACTTCGAGATACAGCCGATCAGATCCGGCACCTCCTTCGTGATTATCCGTGGCGCGCGCGACAAATGTGACTGGCACCGTTGCGTCTGGGTTTCCACCGACGCCGCTGAGGATGCCATTACCATGAAAATCGATGGTTCGGACGCTTACTTTTGGTGAAAGAGTGGGCGCGTCAGAGCAGGTGTCTACGATGATGGACTGTCCCTGGAAGTGCAGACCATTGAAGTGATTAATGACATTCCAGTTTCCTCCCTGTGCGGCCTTAGGACTACAGCCAGGATACACGACGCCGCCGAAAGTATAATGAGGCGTTTTGATTTTGCCGACAGTTCCGCCGCCCGTCATCCAGCAAGGACCTGGAGGAGGAGTTGCTTCGCAAAAATCCCCGGTTAACTCGATGTCCACGAATGTGGTGTCCGTGGTGACCACACTGATTTTTTGACAGTTTGGATTGAGCTTCGCGCCTGCCGGGAGAGTGGTTTCGTCGACGCAGACATTATAATCACCGAGGGCTGGAACGTCTATAATTGCAATTCCCAGGCTATCGGTGAAGGCGCAGCCGGTGATCGAACCAGCGATGCAGACTTTGATGCCACTCGCCGTGTTGTCATTGGGGCATGCGACTCTTATTTGAACGAGACATGCGGATGCGGTGAGAGCAGATAAACCTAACGAGACCAATCCCAACATGAATATTTTGAACCTCATAATATTTCCCATTTTTTTGTTTCACCCAAGTCCACTGTTCCCGAAACCCACACCCTCTGGTCATCAGCGCTGGCGCGCGGGAGAGTGCTTGAGTGGCTTGCTGCGAATAATGGTTGATCAGTTTGGCTTCGTGAATCCGTGATTAAAGCGGACTGTTTATCCGGTAAGCTAGTACCAGGCAGCGCGTTTTAGTGCCGTCAGAGTAGCCAAAATTTCCTTCCATTCGATCCGAACTCTTCGCTTTGATGAGATTTTTTTTTGGTTATTTTCCCGCGCGGAGTGTCCAACTGGCCGGCATGTTGCCGCCGTTAGCAATGAAACTCTCGCTAAGGATGTTCGTGCCATTCAACGCCCAGATCGCCGATTGTCCACCGACCTGGAACAGGATATCGGGAGTGCCATTGTTATCGAGGTCGCTGACAGCGGAAGCTTTCCATCCTGTCAATGGCGCCACGCCACCGTTGAGGATCACACCGCTGGTCATGGTCACACCATTCATAAACCAGATCATCACGCGACCATCGGTGTTCTGGAACAGGATGTCGGCTTGCGTATCGTTGTTGAAATCAGCCACCGCAATTGCTTTCCACGTCGTCCCCGGAGTGATGGCGCTGGTGACATTTTGCGAGCCACTGTAGGTCACACCTTTGAACGTCCAGACGGTCAAGGCACCCGAAGCATTATTTTGCCAGAGAAGGTCCGGCGAGGTGTTCGTCGTGAAATTACCCGCACCAATCAATTTGATACCGAGCGGTGCAGTTTTTAGCACCTGCGTGCGAATAATGAAGTTGTTGGTCATCATCCAGAGCATCACGGCGCCATTGTTGTTCTGGAACAACAGGTCTTTGCTGCCGTTGTTGTCGAAATCAATCGTGCCGGCCAGACGCCATGACTTGGCGATCGACTTGCCGTTGTTCATCAACGCTGACGCCACGTAATTACTGTTCTGCATCAACCAGAGCGAAATGAAACTGTTGGTGCTCTGCCAATAGAGTTTGCCCGGCGCATTGAAGATTGCGGTGGCGGTCTTGTTGCTGTTCATCTTGATCGAGACCTGATTGGAGAAGCTTGAGAACGAACCAGTCCACGCCACGAATTGATTGGTGGTGGTGGCAACCGCTGTCAAACCAACAAAAGCATTGGAGGAGTAAGTGTTATTCAACGTCGCCGGATCGGCAATGATGTCACCGGCACCCGGAGGATTAACACTCGGCGTGAGCACAAACGTCGGGACAGTGGTGAAGACCGCAGTCACCGATTTGTTGGCGTTCATCGTGACTTTGCCCGGGACGATGGCACCGGTCAAAGCGCCGGTCCATTTGACGAATTTGTAGCCGGTGTTGGCGACGGGCGTGAGTGACACAACCGTGCCACTGTAATAATCGTTACTGCTGACGGTGGACGGCGATTTCATCACGGTGCCTGCATTCGTTGGACTCAACGTGACGTTGAGGAGGAACCTTGGAATGTTGGTGAACACCGCCATGACAGATTTATTGGTATTCATCGTGAGACTGATCTTGGCGGTCAACGCGGCGGAGGCACCGCTCCACTTCACGAATTTAAATCCGGCCTTGGGAGTCGCGGTGAGCGTGACGATTTTGCCCGCGGCGTAACCGTTGGTCGTCGGCGCAATGGACGCGGTGATCGTTCCGGCGTTGCTGCCCGGAGTAACATTCGTGCTGAGCACATAATATTTAGGCGCATTGGTGAAGACGGCGGTGATGCTCTTGTTGCCGCTCAATGTGAGAGAGATTGGATTGGTGGTCGCCGTGGAAGCGCCCGTCCAGCGAACGAAGATTTTGCCAGAAGCCGGGACCGCCGTAAGGGTAACAACGGCGTTTGAGGAGAAACTCGTGCCCGGCGGATCTACCGTGATGCTGCCGGAACCAGCCGGACTGACGTTCGTCGTCAACGTGACCGTAGGTCCAACGGGAATGTCTGTGAATGTTGCTGTTACTGATTTCGCGGCCGTCATGGTGACGTTGATAGGATTATTCGTTCCCGTGACTGCACCGCTCCAGCCAGAAAACTTCTTGCCCGACCCCGGCACGGCGGTGAGCTGAACAACCGTGTTTGAATCATATTTTCCATCAGCGTTGTCGGGAGACAGTTCAATGGAGCCGCTCCCGGAAGGAGTGACGTTCGTTGTCAAAACGAATTGACTCTCAACGGGAATGTTTGTGAACACCGCCGTCACGTTCTTATTCCCGTCCATGACAAGGTTCAGCGGATTGCTCATGCCGCTCGCATCGTTGCTCCAACCCGCGAATGCTTTACCGCCACCGGGATAAGCCGTGAGCTGAACGACGCTCTTGGAAAGATAGATGTTGTCAGAGTGTTCGGGAGAAATGCCGATTACCCCGCCGAACTGAGGAGAAACGCTGGTGGTCAGTGTGAAGCGAGCCAGGGAATTTGTCGAAAGACGTCCGATGACGACGCTTCCGGTTTTGGGCGTCACATCAATGTCCATTGCTTCAGTCGTGCCTTCGCCAATCACATGGACGATACCGGTTGAATCTGTCGTGATGCCGCGAAGAATTTCATTCCCGACCGCCGCTACCTGACGCACCCAACTCAAATTGCCACTGCTATCATGCTTCGTGATGAATGCATTGCGAGTTGTGGAAGGTTCGATCGCGACAGACACTGGATCGAAATTGGTGGAGGTGGTTTGGAAAAATCCGGCAGTATAAACCGTTCCATTGTTCAAAACGCTCACCCGATATCCGCGTCCACCCACGCGAGTCGCCCACTGCGGACTACCATTGGAATCATATTTCGCAAGGAAGCCGCGAAATACCTGCGCAGGGTTATCAAGCACGGAAGATCCGATCGTGAGGTTGGTGGCGCTAAAAGTGCCAGTGACGTAGACATTGTTCGCACCATCGACCGCGACGGAAGCACCGCTGCCAAAGAAAGTGAGGTGATTGGTTTGCCATTGGAGGGTGCCGTTGGAATTAAATTTGGCCACGGTCACGGCGTTTTGACCACTGACAGAGGCTGCGCCGGTCACCAATATATTATTCGCGCCATCCACGGCCACGCCGGCTCCCAATCCTTCCCCATCCGAAAACGTCTTTGCCCAAAGGACGTCGCCGTTGCCGTTGAATTTCACCATGAAATGTTTCGAGGCAAACGCGGCTCCGAACGTATTGGTCCCCGCTGTTGCGAGACCAGCGATGCGACCGACAAGAATGATGTTGCCGTCCGAATCGATAGCCACGTCATCGGCCTGATCGCCGTCCGAACTGCCCACTGCTTTGGCCCAGATCAATGTGCCAGTGGAGGTATAACGGGCAAGAAACGCGTCGCGATTCCCAAACCCTGTCACTGTTGTGCCGTGAAGGTTTAGCGGACCAAACGCACTGATCGATACGACGACATCACCGTTCGAGGCGAGTTTCACCGTTGACCCAAAGTCGGAACTGGACGTTCCCGCGCCGAGCGCCCAGCGCAGCGTTCCGTTCGTTGTGAAACTGGCGAGGAAATAGTCTTGTGAACCGAAGTTGGTCAGGGTGGTCCCGCCGAAATTGCCTCCGCCCTGGTATTGCCCGGTCACATACATGTTCCCGCTGCTATCCACCGCAATGCCGTTTCCTTCCTGGGCGCCGGTGCCCGCGTAAACGGCTAAATCGAAGTCCGGCGGCGTGTTTGTCACCGCATGAACTGAAAACGTCATCGCAACCGAGGCGATAGCCAAAAGCAGGGGACCTAATCGTTTAGTCATGAAAAGGCCGCTTTTAGCAGTACGGAATTCCCCTATCAATATCTTTCCGCAAAATTGTGATATTCGGCCTTCGCGAACGATGAGTTGGATTTAAAATGCCTTCCAAAGAAGATAAATTCCCATGAACAAACCAATCACCACCACGGCTCCGTTGGTGAACTTGCGACCAATCTTTTGCGCCATGGACGCTCCGCCGTAACCACCGACAACGGACCCTACTAACATTATCAACGCGTCGCCCCAGATGACGTGGCCTTTGTAGATGAAATAGAGAGCGGCGACGCCATTCATACAAGCACCGCAAGTTGCCTTAAGTCCGTTCATTTGATGAATGTCCCGCATGCCGAGAAGTCCGAAGGCGGCGAGCATCATGATGCCAATTCCCGCGCCGAAGTAACCACCATAAACCCCGACGAGAAATTGAAACGCGATCGCTCCGATCCACCATTCACGGGAACGAGGCATGTCGGGTGTTTGTTTAAGCCAGGCGGCAATCACTCCGTTCAGAGCCCGCAACGCGGTCGCGCCAAGGATCAGGAAGGGAACGAGTCGAGCGAATACTTTGGAATCTGTTTTCAGCAGCAAATAAGCGCCAACCCCGCCGCCGATCACGGAAGGAGCCACAAACATCGTGAGATACTTGCGGGTTCCTTTCAGTTGTTCGCGATAGCCAAAAATACTGGCGAGCGTTCCGGGCCAAAGGGCAACGGTGCTCGTGGCGTTCGCGACAATTGGGTCGCGTCCGATCCAAATCAGGGCAGGGTAGGAAATCAGGGTGCCGCCTCCCGCGAGTGCGTTCACAGCTCCGGCGAGCACGGCGGAAATCATTATGACGATGGCATGCGTGACGGTCATCGGCTCGCGAAGCTATCGTGATTGATACTCCGCCGCCACACCAGAATTCTTGACCGTGCCGCAGGCGTTACCCCATCCTCTTTCCGAATATGGCATTGTCCGAAAACATTCTCTGCGAACTGCAACGCATCGTGGGACATGAAAATGTCCTGACCAAAAAAGAAGATCTCGTTCCTTATTCCTTCGACGGAACGGCTGCCATGATCCAGATGCCGGGCTGCGTCGCTTTCGTAAAGAATGCCCAGGAAGTCAGCGCCATTTTAAAACTCGCCAATCGAACCAAAACCGCCGTCGTCACGCGCGGTTCCGGCACTGGTTTGAGCGGTGGCAGTCTGCCGAGCACCGATTGCATTGTGATGTGCACGGTGCGAATGGATAAAATTTTGGAAGTCGATCGCGCCAATTTGACGATGTTGGTGGAACCGGGCGTCGTGACGCTCACCATCGCCGATGAAGCCGCCAAGGCCGGATTATTTTATCCGCCCGATCCGGGTTCGATGAAGATTTCGACGATTGGCGGAAATGTCGCGGAGAATTCTGGCGGATTGCGTGGATTGAAATATGGCATCACCCGCAATTACGTCATGGGATTGGAAGTCGTTTTACCGGATGGCGAAATTCTTTGGACGGGCAACAAGTGTGTCAAAGATGTCGCCGGCTATTCGCTGAAGGATATCTTTGTGGGTTCTGAAGGAACGCTGGGTGTCATCACCAAAGTGTTGTTGAAACTGATCCCGAAGCCAGCGGCAAAGAAGACGATGGTCGCGACGTTCAATGTGATGGACGCCGCCGCCCAAACGGTTTCGGACATCATCGCCGCGCAAATTATTCCGTGCACCCTGGAGTTTTTGGATCGCACGACCATTCATTGCGTCGAAGATTTTGCGAAGGTCGGTTTGCCTTTGGATTGCGAAGCGTTGCTGTTGATGGAAACGGACGGTCATCCAGCCGCCGTGGCCGATGAGGCGGCGAAGATGGAGGAACTCGCGCGCAAAAACGGGGCGATGGAAGTGCGCGTCGCGAAAGACGAAGCTGAAGCGACGAAGCTGGCCAGCGCCCGTCGAAGTGCTTTCTCAGCGTTGGCTCGTGTTTCGCCGACCACCATTCTTGAAGACGCCACGGTTCCACGCAGTGAATTGGCGCGGATGGTGCGTTTCGTTGAAGTCATCGCGAAGAAGTACAAACTCCGTGTCGGAACCTTCGGTCATATGGGCGACGGCAATTTGCATCCGACCTTCCTGACCGACGAACGCAACCACGAAGAAATGCATCGCGTTCACGAGGCCTTCAAAGAAATTTTCGAAGAAGCGATTCGCCTCGGTGGAACGATCACGGGAGAGCATGGAGTCGGGTTGGCGAAGAAAGATTTCCTTCCTAAATTCCTCGGGGATGCCCAAATGCGGGTTCACCGCGAACTCCGGCAGGTCCTTGATCCCAATGGCATTTTGAACCCCGGAAAAATGTTTGAGCGGGCAGGGTAGCGATTCGGCATTAAAGCTATTATCTTCGTATTTGAACAGCGGCAGGCCAGGTAAGCCGCCGCTGGTGTCAGCTTCGGCGTCTCTTCATGACGCAGATTGTTTCGCTCCTGTAGCGCCGACTGGCAGTCGGCTGTATCGCGAGTTGGCAACTCGCAAGCGGTGGATACGGAAATGCGCGTTGAAATTTCTTCCGGCGCCAATCGTCGTCATTTCCCCACGCCGGTTAACAACCGGCGATACAGCCGACTAACAGTCGGCGCTACGGTTCAGACCCTCAAAACGTCAACATTAAATCCAGTTTTTGGTTTTTTTCGCCTCCGCAAGGGACCAAAATTCCTAAACCCTTGATAAAGGGGTAGTTTAGGCTTCCTGAAAAAAAGTTTTTTGGCCAAAACCACGTCATCGGCTTTCTAAAAGTCGGATTTTGGCCATTTCATGGCATTTTGCTTCCATGATCGTCCCCTTTTGACCAAAAGACCGTCATCGGCTTCCTGAAAAAAACTTTTTTGATCAGCGGGACAACTTTTTTGACCAAAAAGTCCGGTTTTCTCCAAAACACGGCAATTTGCTTCCATGAAAGTTCTCTTTGGACCAAAACTAAATGTTTTTGCTTCCAAAACGGATTCCCATGGCCAAAACCGGAACTTTTGCTTAGCCGTTTACGGATTTTTGGT
>CBHTTJ010000088.1:0-22894 GCA_966095605.1 uncultured bacterium
GAACGACGGCATTATTCATCCAGCTTTCATGAACCGCCGCACCTTTATCAAATCTTCCCTGGCCGCTGGCATCGGCGCCACCCTGCACGCTCAGCACAAGTCGCCCTCGCGCATTCGCATTCTGCTCCGCTCGTCCTGGCAGACCGTCAATATCGGCGACATCGCCCACACTCCCGGAATGCTGGCTTTGCTGGAGAAGCATCGCCCCGAAGCTGAAGTTACTTTGTGGCCCAACAGTGTGGACCGCGGCGTGGAGGAGATTTTGCGTGCGCGTTTTCCCAAGCTGGGGATTGCCAAAACCAAAGCCGAACAGGAGAAGGCGTTGGCGGAGTGTGATTTCGTTTTGCATGGCTCCGGACCCGGGCTCGTCGGTCGACGCGAACTGAAGCTCGCGCAGAAGGCGGGCAAGCCTTACGGCATTGGCGGTATCACCATGACGGACGCTGAAATCAAGGACCAGCGTGAGTTGCTCTCTGCTGCACGGTTCGTTTTTCTCCGCGACACCGATTCCATGCGCGCCGTCCAGGCCAGCGGGATCACCGGCCCGAAAATTGATTTCGGTCCCGATGCGACCTTCGCCATTGATTTGCGCGATGACAGCGCGGCCAAGGCGCTTCTCAAGGCACACCGGATGGAGCCGGGAGCGTTCCTCTGCGCCATCCCGCGCCTGCGCTGGACTCCGTATTGGGAGATTCGTCCGGAGTCCGCTCGGCCCAATCCGGAACGGATCAAGGAGAATGAAGAATTTGCAGAGCGCGACCACGCGAAACTTCGCGAGGGCATCATCGCCTGGGTGCGGGAGAGGAAGATGCGCGTGCTGCTCACTCCTGAGATGACTTACCAGGTGCCCCTCCTGCGAACGCTCATTTTCGACAAGCTGCCAAAGGACGTGAAACCATCCGTCGCCTTCCTCGACCGCTATTGGCTCACCGCTGAAGCGCGCAGTGTGTATGCTCAGGCTGCCGCCATCGTCAGCCTCGAACAGCACTCACCCATCATGGGGATCGCCGCCGGTGTGCCGTCCGTTCTCGTGCGCCAACCCACCGACACCCGCAAGGGCCGGATGTGGTATGACCTGGGAATGAGCGACTGGGTTTTCGAGATTGACCAGACGACCGGCGCACAAATTGCCGCACGCCTTACGCAGATAGGCCGCGACCTGCCTTCTGCCCGCGCTGCCGCTACCACGGCCCGCGCCAACGCGCACAAGCGGATGGCCGCCATGATCGCCGCCATCCCATGAGAGCAGCCGACTGTCAGTGCAATGGCTGGAAACACCTGACCCCTTTCCGAAGTATAAGCTGTTAGCCCGCGTGAGTCGGGGCTCTTTGGAGTGTCCAAACAGACGTGAAAAGAAACTTCAAAGTGACGATTGGATTCACGGTGCTTGAATTGCTCGTGATCATTGCTGTCATCGCGATTCTTGCCGCGCTCTTGTTCCCGTCCATCAACAGTGCCAAGGCGAAAGCGAAGCGAACGGTCTGCCTGAACAACTTGCGACAAATCAACCTGGGTTTGCGCATGTATTCGGGTGATTCAGACGATGCCTCGCCCAGCACTCCAGGAACGAACATTTCTCCCTCGATGGAGAATTTCATCAATTTCACCGGCTACAAAAAGGTCATGAAAGGCAATGTCGGCCTCAATGGCGCGTCATCGCCACAGGACAAGCTCTTCGCCTGCCCAGCGGATACGTTTTATTACGGCCCTAAGGGGTATGTGCCTCAAGGATTTCATCAGCAGAGCTTTACCGATTATTCGAGTTACGGATTCAATGCGGGGGCGACTAATCCGATTTACAGCACACGCACGGGTTTAGCGGGACGGAGAATCAGCTCGATCAAAGATCCGAGCAAAACCATTCTAGTGATGGAAATTCCCGCGTTATTTCCTTATTCGTGGCACGAGCCTAAGAAACCTTTTTCAGCAGAGAATTCGGTCTTTAATGATGCGAAGAACATGGTCAGCTTCGTGGACGGGCATGCCAGCTACATCAAGATTTATTGGAACAGCAACCGCATCGAGTCCGGAGGCATTTCATACATCACCGATGCAGCGGACTACGACCCGCCTGCCGGTTACGATTACAAATGGAGCGCAGATTGATTACACTGGTAAAGCGCAAAAACTCACCGCAACGAATCTGTAGCGATGAACTTTACGATAACCTTTATTGTCGAATGAGTATTGTCACGAAGGCTGACAATGTCACTGGAGCCGGCCGACATCGCGTTTTATCATCAAGCACAATAACTTGAGTGTAAATTGGACTGAACCGTTCTCTTTTCCTTAAGCGACCCTGCACTTATGCGTATTCCTGTTATCAAGGGAATGATTAAGCGACGGTTGCTCGTTAATTTCCGAGCTGACCCAGCCGTCGTGCAGCGCATTCTGCCGCAATCGTTCCGTCCAAAGCTTCACCGAGGGTTTTCGCTTGTGGGTATTTGTCTCATACGGTTGGAGCAGATACGGCCTGCTGGCTTGCCCGGTATGCTGGGTCTTTCGAGCGAGAACGCTGCACACCGCATCGCCGTGGAGTGGACCGACGCAACAGGCATTCAGCGCGAGGGCGTCTTTATTCCGCGCCGGGACACGGGGTCATTTCTCAATCGAGTCGCTGGCGGGCGAGTTTTTCCCGGCGAGCATCACTCGGCGAAATTCTCTGTCGCGGATACAGACGGCCACGTTGATTTCTCGATGCAGTCTCACGACGGCCTGGTGGCAGTCAACGTTGTCGGCGATGACGCGGATTCACTTCCTTCTTCGTCGTGCTTTGACACACTCGTCGAGGCGTCGGCGTTTTTTGAAAGTGGCAGCCTCGGCTATTCTGTCACACGAAATGGCGAGCGCCTGGACGGTTTGTTGTTGCGCACCCTCGACTGGCGTGTCCGCGCTTTGGAAGTTACGGCGGTTCATTCGAGCTTCTTTGCCGACCGACAGCGCTTTCCAGAGGGTTCGATCCAGTTCGATCACGCGCTTATCATGCGTAATATTCTTCACGAGTGGCACAAGGCCGAGGATTTGTAAAAAAGGGTAAAGAGGGATGCCCTGCATTTTGTACCAGAGACTCGAATTGCTCGCATTCACGAATTAGAAACCAGCTTCCGTTGCTTCTTACCTTGGATAATTACTCGGAGCGTTTGGTGTGCTCGGGGAAGAAACTGGAACTTTCTCGTTTTCCGCCGAATTCGTTTGGTGCCGTCGAAATTGAAGTTTTTGAAAACATTCGATAATGGTGTCTCGTTGTATGCTTTGTATTTCTCCGGAGAACGGCTTTTGTGAGTTTCAAACGGACAGCGTCAGCAGCAAAGTGCTGGTGAAGGACGGGTTCATTTACAAAATCAATGACCGCAATTCATTGGCGCGCCAGAAATCGGATTTGAAAACTCTCCACGAACGGCTCCCCAGTTTCTCTTCACATCTTCCCGGAAGCGAAGTGATCGAATCTCATTACGGCGGCAAAACCTACACGACCGTGGTTCAACGGCGTATTCGTGGCCGGGAGATCAAGAAAATGGATCGCTCCGAAATCGTTCGGCTGCTTTCCGCACGGGCAAATTCAGTGAACCGCGCGTTCGTCATCGAGCTTCTAAAATACTTTTTTGCATCCATGCAGAACAAGGAATTGTATCCGGACATCGTCGGCTGCCCGTCCGATCCATCGTTCTTCAATTCGGTAAATCTGCTTTTCGATGACGATACCGGGCTGCTCATGCTTTGCGATGTGGGCCTTTCTCCCCATGAAGACTCGCTCAATCGCCACGGCCTGGCTTTTTACGGCGGTGAGAATGTAAAAACATATATCCGACACATGCAGGAATTTCAGGGGACGCTTTTGAGAATGGCGTAACGCGGAGGCTAGTGACGATGAGCGGCCAACCGCCGATTGCGCTTTTTGTTTGTCTATGAAATCTTTGGCTTCCGCGGCGCACAAAAAACGTCAGCAATTCTACGCATCCCTGTTTGTCGAAAACTTATGACTGAACCAGCTCTTAACTCGACCGCAACCGCCGAGCTCATCGTATCCACTGGCGATCTTGCGAGCGCGCTGCCGATAATTCCGAGCGACGCTTTTCCAAAAGTTTTTGCCACCGCTCGCATGGTTGCGCTCATGGAAATTGCCAGCGCTCGGCTCATGCAGTCGTGCCTCTCTCCTGGACAACTCTCGGTCGGCGTTAGCATTGAGGCCACCCATTCCGCTCCGACGCCAGCTGGAGCCACTGTCACTGCGGCGGCCCGTTATCTCGGGCGCGACGGCAAGTTCTTTGTCTTCGAGGTAATCGCTTCCGACGATGCCGGAGAGGTAGGCCGGGCCACACACAAACGCGCAATAGTTGATGTGGAGCGATTGCAGAACAGTGCATCCCGCCGCATTACCGGCGCCACTAAATCGCAGTAATCGCAAAGATGTCACTCGTCAGGATTTACACTGGAGTGGAGCGTTTTGCATTTAACGGTCGTTGATCTGGCCTGAAACAGAAGCAGGATGAAGGATCCAAAACTTACATTCAGCAATCAGAAAGCCTGGGAAGCCTGGCTCGAATCGAATGGAGAGGCTGTGCCGGGTGTTTGGCTCCGCATTGCGAAGCGCTCTGCTGCCGAGCCCACAGTCTCCTATGCGGAGGCGCTTGAAAGCGCTCTTTGCTACGGGTGGATTGATGGACAAAAGCAGACCGAAGGCGACGACTATTGGCTCCAGCGATTTACACCCAGAACCGACAGAAGCATCTGGTCAAAGATTAACACAGCGAAAGCTGAGGCGTTGATCGCCGCCGGAAGGATGCGCCCGGCAGGACTGCGCGCCATCGACCGAGCCAAAGAGGATGGACGTTGGGAGGCGGCTTATTCCCCTGCGAGTTCCTCAACCGTGCCCGGTGACTTGCAGCAGGCGCTCGACACCAACCCGAAGGCAAAGAAATTCTTCGCCACGCTGAACAGCAAAAACCGATACGCGATCTTGTTCAGGATCCACAACGTGAAGAAGGCCGAAACACGCGCCAGGAAAATTTCCCAATTCATCGCCATGCTGAACAATGGCGAAAAGCTTTATCCGTAGATTCGGCAACGTGACTGGCCTTTCAAGAGGGGCGTCGCTCGCTCATGTTAACAAAGACCTCGGCGAATTCCTGCTTTTACGGCGTTGCCCGTGGCGCTAGATTATTCATCAGTATGAATCGTTTGATCCAGGCATCTGATCTCAAAAGATTCTCAACGCTATTTCTTCAGGCAGTCATCATGCTCGTCGCCATTGCCGCCCTGGCGTTCATGCTTTGGGAACCTCAGCTCGAGGGCAGAAACGCGCACGCCACACTTTTTGAGATTTATTTCAAAGATCCCTTTCTGGCGTATACATATGTAGCGTCGATACCGTTCTTCATGGCGCTCTACCAGACGTTGAAGGTGTTGCGGTATGCCGGACAAAACAAAGTATTCTCGCCAGCGACGATGAAAGCTTTGCGAACGATAAAACATTGCGCGCTGTCCATCATTGGTTTTGTGGCAGTCGGAGAGATTTTCATTATGTTGAGCAAAAGCGATGATCGTGCCGGTGGAGTTTTCATTGGCATTCTCATCAGTTTCGGTGCGATCGTCGTCGCGAGCGCTGCCGTGATGTTCGAAAAGATTTTGCAGAATGGAGTGGATTTAGTCAGGGGAATTTAGCGCCAGTCATGAATTATAAAAGTCAGTTTGGAGCTATAGACAATTTCGATCGCTCTAAATCATTACAGGAAATCGAGGGGGTTGATTGGGGTGAGCCGCAGTATGAATCATACGTGGTAACGAATGCTTATCGTCTCAGGCGAGTTCCACTACAAAATTATACCGTTGACGATCTTCGTTTCATGATTGGTCAGCGGATCAGTCCTCAATATTTAGTTCCGATGGCCCTCGAATGTCTTCAGGCAGATCCGTGGATCGAGGCATTTTCTCATCGTGGCGACCTGCTTTCCTCCCTCCTTAAAGCTGATTCACGGTTTTGGATTGCGTCCCCGCATTTGCGAGCACGGACAGAGGAAATTGCCCTTCGGGCAATCTCCCTTCTTCCTACTCTAGATGAAGATGAACGACCTCAAGCTGAGGAAGCTTTTGCAGCGGCATACGATATTTTCAAACGAGCAGAATATTTTGCACAACATGGAAGGGCGTATTGATTTCTCTAAAACAACGACTTAGCTCAAAAGTTCCGTGCGATTGACGTGCATGAATCAAAAGATCCGCATATTTTTTTACTCGCGACTACAATCGTCACGTTAAGCATTCACGCATTCCTTCAGGTTTAATGAATCCCCACTCAGCCGACTCGTTGCAGGATTCCTCTCTAATCACAATTGCGAAAGTTTTTAATTGAGTGCTTCTGCCGGAAAAGGTGATTACAAACAGACGCCACCTTCGCAGAATGACTTATTATGGCTTGGATTTATTTATGCATCGCCGGTGTTTTTGAAATTGGATGGGCCATCGGCCTGAAATACACGCACGGATTTTCAAAACTATGGCCTTCGGTGGCAACAATTGCCGCCATGCTGATCAGTTTTCGATTGTTGGCACTCGCCCTTAAAACGATTCCAGTCGGCACCGCCTACGCCGTCTGGACCGGGATTGGCGCAGCAGGCACGGCGATCCTGGGAATGATTCTTTTTGGAGAATCACGAGAAGTACTACGCCTGCTTTGCATTGCCTTGATCATCGCCGGAGTCGTCGGGTTAAAATTTTTTTCCCCAGCAGAGTAGTAACCGAAATGATTCACGCTGTGAGCATCTGCATCTCCGAAATCGCGCGAGATTTGCGGGGCACCCATCAAGGGACCAACCGCGGGCGACTTTCGAGGTCGACACGACAGACAACGCTCATCCGTTGACGCTCACGTTCGCTTTTGTGAGGATACACCGGATGAAGATGCTCGTTCGATTTGCATTTCTGTTCCTCGGCGGCGCGTTGTTTTTCAGTGGTTGCGCGACTTCCCCACTGCCGCAAACGCCATCGCCAACTCCTGCGGCGCCCGCGGCTCCAGTGCAGACGCAGGTTCAAATACCCTCCCCTCCCCCAATCGATTTGCCAAAGACGGAACCTAAAACACCACTGACGCCCATGAGTTTGATCGAGGCAACGGCGAAGCTTGCTGAAGCACATACCACGCGCTTGCCGGTGAATTATATCTGGGCAACACTCAAGGATCGCGATCAAGACGCAAACATTAAAGCGGCCTTCGAAAGCGCACTCGCCGAAGATACGCGTGAAACGAAACTCTTTTTGATCCGCGCGCTCGAACTGAAATTTATCCATGACCCAAAGATTTCGGGACTCGACATTCTCGGACCGGAATTGAGCCAGCACTTCCGTAACTTCAAATGGCATGACAATGATTTTCCTGGCGGGCCGCAAGGTCCTAACGAACGGTTTGCCGACGTCATGGTCGATACGCTCGACCTGGTCCGAGTTGAGCGGCGCGCCAACAGTTCACGCGACGCCGTTGTCCTGAAAGCCGAGGCAACAGACGCAGTTTGGAATTACATGACCAATCGGTGGGTGCCGGTCCCCGGCCAGGAACGTTGGAAGCTCAACCGCTTAGCGTTAGACTCTTTTGTTCGAATGCGCGAGCACGCTAAACGTGAAGGCGTTGATCTGATCATTCTTTCCGCTCATCGCAATCCGGAAACAGCGCAACGAAACGCGGCTCGGTCCGGCAATCCACAGGCAGTCGCGAGTTTCTCCTCGCATTCGCTCGGTCTCGCGGTTGACTTCAAGATGAGTCACGGTGATTTAAAACTCCCGGAAACGGCGACGCGCCCGATGTCAGAAGTCGTGCGCATGCGGGAGTCGCCGGTACATAAGTGGCTGCTTCTGCGCGGGGAGGAATTCGGATGGTATCCCTACCAGAACGAACCGTGGCATTGGGAATACAACCCGCCCGGATTTCGCGACATTTTCTGGGCGGACTTCCCCGGTGGCGCGCCCAAGCGGGAGATTATCCTGGATGAGCCTTAACAACAGGAGGGACCCTACCGCGCCCAACCGGAGCGGAACAAACCCGGCTGGATGATGAAATTCCGTTGGTATTCTAAGACAATTTCGCCCTCATAAACGTCGACGCACACTTACCTTCGCAAATCGGCGACTGGCTTAGCAATTGCTTGTAATCATGGGTCCTTTCGGCTCCACTCGGTCGAAAATCCGTTTCCGTTATCCCAAACAACGTGTGTCTTAGGTGTTTTAACAAAGTATCATGAAAACATTTCCCCCCATTAAACGCGCAGTATTCCTGGCAGGTTTTCTTCTCTCCGTTATGGGAGCGATCGCGGCTCCTCCGCTCCACATCACAACGCAGCCAGCAGATAAGTCGGTCGTGGTGGGAGATAATGTTTCGTTGAGCGTGGGAGCGGTCGGCGCCGCGCCATTGTTTTATCAGTGGAGCAAGGGCGACGTCAGTATCCCTGGTGCGACGACCGATACGCTTTCCTTGACGAACGTTCAGCTCATCGCTGCTGGTTCGTATAAGGTCGTGATCACCAACGCGACAAGTTCGGTGGAGAGTTCGAACGCCGTGTTAAGCGTTTATGCACCGCCGACCATTGTGACCTCCCCGCAAAGCAAGACCGTTTTGCCAGGCGCGCGTGTGACATTTACGGTCGCCGCAACTGATGTTTTGCCGCTGAGTTACCAGTGGAAACTCAATGGGAAAAATATTTCGGGCGCCACCTCCACGTCGCTCGTGGTGGGAGGTATCGTTTTCGCGGACGCAGGGTCGTATACCGTTTTGGTTTCGAATCCTTACGGTGGCGCGACCAGTGATCCCGCCTTGTTGGCCGTTCTTCCGCCGCCGGCGACGATTGCGTCTCCGGCAGCAAATTTTTCGACAACGAATAGTTCGTTGCCGGTTGCCGGGTCGGCGCCAACCGCTGCGGGTATCACGCAAATTGTTTATCAGGTCAGCAATACTTTTTCGCACTTCGTCACCGCGCCCGCGAACGCCAACGGGACCACCAGCTGGTCAGCAAACGTTCCCTTGTCAGCGGGCACAAATGTTTTGCGCGTAAAAGCGCTGAATCCATACGGCGAATCAACGGAAACGGTGCGGAGCTTCTTTCTGATGAGGCCGACACCGCTCTCGCTATTGGTCAGCGGCTCCGGACGCGTGTCACCCTACACCAACGGACAGCCTTTGCTGGTGGGTCGTGGGTATGCCGTTTCGGCGACGCCGGTGGGGACGAATCTGTTTAGCCACTGGAGTTCCAACGGCGTGGCGTTTTCCACCAATGCATTGCTCAAGTTTGTCATGCAGTCGAACCTGGTCTTGCAGGCAAACTTTATTCCTAATTCATTCATTCCCGTGGCTGGTGTTTACAGTGGATTGTTCTGCGATACGAATCATCTCGCGCCCGAAGGTTCGGGTTACGTGACGCTCACCGTGGCAGCCAACCAAATGTTCGCTGGAAAAGTAATCCTCGACGGCGGCACCAGTTCCATTCGTGGAAAGTTTTCTTTGCAAGGCACGGCCAGTTTAACGATTCCTCGCCTCGGCAAAGGTCCTTTAAACGTGTTCCTGCAATTGGATTTAACCAACGGAACAGAGTCCGTCACCGGGGTTATCGCGAGTACCAATTTCACTTCCCATTTGAAGGCGTTTCGCACTGTCTTCAGCACCGTGTCGTCGGCCACGAACTTTGTGGGCAATTACCTTGTGGTTATCAATGGCGCGACGAACAGTGCGACGGCTCCCGGTGGGTACGGATATGGAACTTATAAAGTGAGCACAAGCGGAGCTGTTACCTTTGCCGGTGTGCTGGGAGACGGCACGCGCGTCTCCAGTGGAGGACGATTGTTGAAGGGCGGAAGGTATCCTTTATACCTGCCGCTTTATGGCGGAAAAGGATCATTCAGCGCCTGGGCAAATTTTGTTCGACCATCCGAGCATGTGGACGCGCCCTTTCCCCTTTGGTTTAAAAAACCTGGCGCGACTGGCAATTTATATAAGAATGGTTTTACTCTTTCAGGCGCCGATCTGGTCATGGATGGCACCAATCACGTGATTCCGCCGAAAGGAACTCCTTACGTAAATTATACCAACGCGGTGGTTTATATAGTGGGCGGGAATTTACCCGAAACTCTTACCGACAATATCAATATCAGTACGAACAACCTGATCACGGTGCCAGCGAGCACTAATCATCTCGCAGTGGCTTTGAATGTTATTAGCGGCACGTTCACCGGCAGCTTTATCCATCCCGTGACAAAGGTGAGCACCCTGATCAAGGGAGCCATGCCGAATGATGTGGGCTTCGGATATTTCCTCGGCACGAATCAAAGTGGTGCGGTGATTATTCAAGCTCCGTAATCAGGGTAAGTAATCCAGCTCTCTCTTGTGGCGCAAGGCTGCGGCTTTTGCAGATGCTTTCACCTGGGGGGTTTCCTTCATACAAGATTGACTCGGCTATAGACTCTCCGACAGGATTCCCTGCAAGACGAAAACAACCAATGAAAAAAATTCTCGTCGGGCACGCAGCAAAAGCGATTTTGCTGACAGTCGTGACGCTCTGTAGCCCCGCGCTCCCCGCGCAAACATTCAAAGTCATTTATCCCGCGCCGATCCCTTCGGCGGACCCTAATGCTTTAGTCGAAGGAAGCAGCAATGTTTTCTATGGAACGACCGTGGGCGGCTTTAATTCTGGCAGTGTTGTCAAAATCACTTCCAGCGGTACATGGACGACACTCGTTTCTTTCAATGGCAGCAATGGGAGCCGACCGCGTGCTGGATTGGTGAAGGTCAGCGACGGCTCCTTTTATGGAACGACTTCTCGCAACGGGACCTATGGCGACTTCGGAACGGCTTTTCGAGTCACCACGAATGGAGCATTAACCACCACGTCGTTCAATGGCGCCAATGGTATCAAGCCATACGGAGCGTTGGTCCAGGCGAACGACGGCAATCTCTATGGAACTGCTTCTGAAGGCGGAGCCCACGGAGTTGGCACCATCTTCAGACTGAGTCTCGGCGGCACATTGACTCACCTCTTTTCCTTTAACACCACCAATGGAGCAACTCCGTATGCCGGTTTAGCATCGGGAAGCGACGGGAATTTGTACGGAACCACTTACGCGGGCGGAGCCTACACGAACGGCACAATTTTCCGGGTGAGTACGAACGGTGACCTGACCACGCTTGTATCCTTCGCCGCCACCAACGGTGCGAATCCTTTTGGAGACCTGCTTCAAACAAGCGACGGCAATTTGTATGGGACCACGTATGCGGGAGGAATCACAACCAACGGCACCATTTTCAAAATGACCACGAATGGCGAGCTGACGACCGTTGTTTTTTTCGATGGCACCAACGGCGCTCATCCCTATGCGGGCTTAATTCAAGCCAGCGACGGGAATTTGTATGGATCCACCTATTCTGGCGGAACCTACACGAACGGCACGATTTTCCGGCTAACAACGAATGGCCTCTTTACAGTGCTTTATTCATTCAAAGACACCAACGGAGTTAATCCCAGAACTCGTTTATTCCAGGGAAAAGATGGCAGTCTTTACGGAACAACCTACAGCAACATTTTTTCCCTGACGCCACCCCCGTATATCCACCAGCAACCGCTGGGAGCCACGATTTCCGCGGGCAGTGCGTTGCTGTCGGTTCAAGCGGCAGCGACGACGCCGTTCACTTATCTTTGGAAACGGAACGGAACGAATATCGCCGGTGCTACGAAGTCGGCTTATTCTGCAACAAACGTGGGACAGTATCAGGTCGTAATCTCGAATACGGCGGGAGCCGTGGTCAGCAGTCCTGCCGTGGTGAGTTACGTCAGTTTAGATACCTCGAACGCGCTTCCGCGTTTGATGATTCAGGGTCCTATTGGAAGCCAATACCGCATCGATTGCACCGATGATTTAACGACTAATTGGTCAACGAGAACGAATCTAACGTTAACCAACAGTCCCTCTCCGTACATTGACGCCGCATCAGGCAATGCTTCGAATCGATTTTATCGCGCGGTGTTGATGCCTTAATTAGAGCTTAACTCGGGCTGCTCCTTCACAGGTATTTGTCTCCTGCGGAAACAAGCGGGCAAACCTAGAGGAACCGACCAGTAGGGATTGAGTTTGTTTGAGTGCTATTTACGGGACGCACCGTGTACAACGTACAGGCGAACCTCGCTTTCCTAAAAGCCACGATGTGTGAGCGTAATTCCCAGGAGGATCGATTTATGAAACGCTTAATGTTAGTCACATGCATCATCATGGCATTTGTCGGCTGCCATCGTGGAGACCAAGGCAGCACTGGAAGCAGCTCATCCGGCACTTCGGGTTCAAGTGTTAGCGAACCATCTGGTGCGGGTCGAGGTGCCGCCAGTGGTGCGCGCCAAAGCAGTACCGGATCCACCAACAGCAGTAGCCAAAGCTCTCAGGGAAGCTCAAGTGGTACCAGCGGAACTTCGGGTCGTTCAGGATCCAGCGGCAATCCGTAGCTTTTCGTTCACACGAACGCACAATTTCGGAAATCTTCCGAGATTTCCGGTCATCCAACGCACTCATTGCTTACCGGTTCATCAGCGTGAGCGGTCTCGCGCTCCGTTCCGTATTGGCGGCTAATGTTTCTCTCTTCTGTATCTGAATTCTTCGCCTCGCCGCGATCTTCGAATAACGCGGCCGCGAAACTGGCAACTGCAGCATCCATTAAGGAGCACGAGAAGATTTGATTGTGGAAAAGACATTGGGTGAGATGCAGTAAAAACGCCAGCAGACGTTCCAGCTTAATCGCACTCCACAATCAACTCGAGACTGCCTACCGGACCCCCATTCGAAAACTCTAGCTCAATGCGATCAGGAAATGTTGCGAACCGGACTGTCTGGGTGGCATCATCTAAATGTTGTTTCACAATCCGTGCTCGAGTGAAATCGACATGCGCTGGAAGATAACGGGTCTCACCGAAGTTCGGATGTACGTCAGGACCACCCGGCTTCAAATTTCCCCAACGATACCAGTTTACATGTACTTCATTTACGCCTCGATCTGAACTAACCGTCATCCCCATAGAGGTAATAACGAATTTTGCAACCCCGGGCGCGCTTAAGCCAAGACGTATCGTTCCACTTGCCGGACAATATTTGCGTAACAACAGCTTCCTCTCCGCCTCTGCGTGTTGCTTCGCCGATGCTGACGTATCGTGTGCGAGAGCGACGCCATACCAGTAAGCCGCACGTTGTCCGTAGTACGGTTGTTCATCGGCCGATGCTGTGTCACCAAGACTCAACCAATGATCACCGAGCTTGCATGCGTTTTCACCGAAGGCTGCGGGGCTTGACTCTTCTTTTGCCAATTCTGCCAACGAACCTCCCGTGCGTCGCAACAGGGCCAGTCCTTGCGGCCACGCGTTCTTCACAAAGCACAAATACTTTCCACACTCGGTCGCAGCGACAACGTCATTCGGATTCGATTCGAGTGCGGAAACATGTTGCCGAATTCTCTGAAACCATGGCTCAGCCAGGGTAATTTCGTTTTGGAGGAACGTTGCATTTGTCATGATCAGCGGAGTGTCCGCACAATGAACGACCGAAAGAGCTGTCCTTAAAAGAAGGTTGGCGTTGCCAAAGTCATCCATCGCGAGAAAGCGGAAACCAAGGCGCGTCGAACCTTTACCAACGCCCGTGCACTGCCACGGATCCGTGGCGGTCTGCGCTGCTCCAACCAGCACACCTGTTTTCAGCGCATTGATTTCCTGGGCATTGAACGAGAAACGTCGGCTCAACTCGTCGCACGCCTTCAAACCATTCATGTGATCAGCATCCGCCACCGCCAACTCTTTCACCCACTGAAGCTGACTATAAATTTCCGCAGGTTCGCGAAGCTGACGAGCGCTCTCAAGTAGCGAAACCAGGAAGGCCTGTCGCTCCTGAAACGTTGCCACAGCGGAAAGACGAGGGTGATCCGCCTCTATTTTCTTTTTCGCAGCAGAAAGAGCCGCCGGGTTGGGAACCGGAAGCCGGCCATCCGCCATTGGCATTTGAATGAGACTGATAATACTTGGCACCCTGTTGGTCGTCATGGGAAGTGCCGCAACTTTCTTTGCGTCGCTGATGGCAGACTCCGCGTCCCGTCGAGAAACAATCCAGGCGCCAACGCACATAAATATGGTGAGAAGCGCGATTGCGATCGTGGCAGACAAATAAGATCCGCGTGATTTTATTTGACCGCCCGATTGAATGATCTCGAGGTCTGCAATGAGATCACCGAAGGAAGCATATCTTTCCCGCAACTCCACGGCACAAGCCGTGGCGATGATTCTGTTCAATTGCAAACAGGTTTCATGATCGTCCCAATCTTTGAAGGTCGTTGGAAGTGAAGGAAAGCGATCTACGGCGAGGCCGGTGCACATTTCATATAGCACCTTGCCAAAACCATAGATGTCCGCCCGGGCAGCGTGCTCGGATTCCGGCGCGGCATACGCTTGGGGCGTATATTTCGTAAGGGTTTCCTCGTGATCGGCGACAAGCCCGACGTCAGCCAATTTCGGAGCTCCGCCAACAAAAATAATATTGGAAGGTTTGACGTCGCGGTGGACCAACCCGTTCTGATGCAATGTTTGCAGGCCTTTAGCAATGGCGATTGCCAGGGCGATGCAATCCTTCGCAGGAAGTCGCTGTCGCCGGCCCGACTTCTCCAATTCATAACGTAACGTGCGTGGCTTATAGGTGGCCGGGGAGAGAACGTTGTTTGGAATGACATCGTCGGCCAGTTCCATGACACAAGAGAAATAGCTGCGATCACCACTTTGGATAACGTCGAAGATCTTTAGCAAAAATGGCGAATCGTACTGCAACGTCTTGAAGTTTTGAATCCCGTTGAGTTCACGGAAATAAGGTTCAGCATCCTCAAAAAGATCTCGATAAATAACTTTGGCTGCGCGAAAGCAACCGGTATTCACGTCACGACATAAATAAACAAACCCATATCCGCCGCGTCCGATCTCACGTAACAACTCGTAACCCGGAATCGATGGTGCAGGGCGCGTTGGAGGGAGTTGAGAATCAGAATTCATTTTCCGTCTGGAGGTCGACCGGCGTTATGCTGAAGCCGCAGTTCAGATCGCGGGGCTGCATATAAGGGTTACACGGGCAAAAACGCGATTCGTTTCAAAATCCTTTAGGCCATGACGTTTGGTCTTCCTGTCATTTTCGCAGTGAGAATCTTCTTTGCCTCCCGCGAGATGGCCATCCTTATCCGGAATGCTCGCAGTCGAACCAGCGCCTCCCCTATCCCAAGTGTTTGCGCCACATCTCGCGCGCTCATCTGTTCGGTTTCGAAGAGGTCAAACGCTTGGAAATGTTCCACTTTGGCTTTGCGTCGAACCCTGTCGCGTGCTTCTGCCAGAGCCGATTCTTTCAACTGTAGATCGAAGAGTTCATCAACTGCGTCTTCGGCGTTATCAACAATCTTGTGAATGGTCGGAGTGCGATTTGAATTCGTAACTCGATCAGGTCCCGACGCCGCGTGCGCCAAAGGATCGCGCTGTAATTTCCGTTTCTTGTCCGCGATGCGTGAAGAAATAATTTTCCGCAACCAGGTGCGGAACTTTGCGCGGTCGGCATCCACTTTGAACTCAGCGATGTAACGGTTTACGCTGACCATTGTTTCCTGGACGACGTCGCAAGCTTCCTCATGAGACAAAGAAGCGCGCACAGCCAGCGAATAAATGAATTTTTGATAAAACTGGTAGAATTCCTGCCACCCAGCTTCGTCGCCGCGCCGCACTTTGGATAAAAGACTCGGCCGCGTTCGTAACTCGTCGTCCTGGTTTGTGCTCACGGGTTGATGGTGCCCGGAGTTTAACGCGGCGACGAAGAGCCACGCAATGAGAAAGGACCGGATGGCGTATCACAATAAGCTTCGACCACTGAGGGCAAAAGCGATGCCAGTGAATTTAAGCTTTTAGTTTATTGCAGACCGACCGCTCGATAAAATTGGCTGTTCTCCGCCAAAACAGCATTCACAAACGAAACCGACGGGGACGGAAGATAGATGTTGGTCAGCGTTGTCCAATTCGTTGAGGTCAACGACGAAGCCTGCTCGACCTTATAAAGAGCATTCGGAGTTCCCGATAACGTCAGCAGAACATTGGTGGAGACTTTGGAAAGAGCGAGCTCTGCTGGAGCCGGCGTTGGAAGAGCATTCGTTGGTGAAAAGTTATCAAAGGCCAGTCCTGGCGCTGTCGAGCTACCCGTGTATTTGATGCGAATGGAATAGAAGATTGGGCTTTCCGCCTGGACAGACCACGGTGTTGCTTTTCCATCACCCGCGTTCGAACTCGTGGTATCGAGAGTAACAATATAGTTCGTTAGAATATTTCCATCAGCGTCCCTGGGTTCTATTGACCAGGCATCTTTATGATCGATGTCGATAATCACACCGTTGGCTGCGCGGACCGGTGTGGCATACTCGATAATTAAATTACGGGGCGCGCCGCTCGCCTTATCCGAAAGAAAGAATCGCCCGATATTCTCGCCGACGGCCGGTTGATTGGTGAAGTTGTTATTAGGCGGTCCTGAGAACGCGTAATTGGTGCCCCCGGGGGTAACGAGGATCGGCAGTGCTCCGTTCCCGAGACGAAAAGTCACTCCCAGAGAAGCCCACTGATTCGAAATCACCATTCCATCGTAAGGGGTTGAACCGTCCGGCAATGTTTCGAAGTCAATGATCTGCCCCCCTGAAACGCTAAAAGCCACGCTGACCAACGAAACAATCCAAAGATAAATATTGCGCATATCGGGATACACGCAGGCAGCAACGTTTCGTTTCAAAATTATTTTCGAAATCCTGAGCAGGGCTAAAGGTTAGTTCTGTGGAAACCAACGCTGCTAAAAACTTGCTGACTTTGGTACTACTGCAACGTTCTATAAAAGGATTGTCCGGGCGGAGGGTTTGCGTCGTGATATTCTGCCATGCCAGACCCCGGGGCGACGATGGTTCCAATCGTTGACCATGGCCCGCTGATAGTTGGGGCACGCTGAATATCGTAAGTCACACCTGGAATACCGGTGAAACGGACATAATAACCTGCCGGCACAATCGATACGGCGGGACCAGCTGAACCGCTCAAATTCACGAAAACATAAACTGCGCCGGCACCGGATATACTATTGTCGTTTTGGTTCCCGTTCACGCCCGCCGCGCCGCTTTCTTCACTCTCCGCTCCAATCACCACCGTTTCGCCGGATATCGCGACGTCGGTGGAAAAAGAATCTCCAGCACCTGTATTCGAAGCTTTGATGTAAGCACCCTGAGTCCAATTGGTCCCGCTCCGTCTGAAGAGATATGCCGCTCCCGAGCCAAGTGCCGCCGAATTTGTTTGGCTGCCGTTGACGCCCGTCGCGTTGCTCGGTTCATTCCAGGCAGAGACCACGAGGTTGTCGCCCTCGACATCCAGAGAAATTCCGAAGAGATCGTTAGAGTGCGGATTCGACGCTTTCAAATAAGCCTGCTGGCTCCAGGTCGTTCCATTCCGGACGAAAACATAAGCCGCACCGGAGTCGCTCAAAGTGTTGTCGAGCTGATTCCCATTCACACCGACACTTCCGCTGTCTTCATGAAATGCGCCCACGGCCAAAGTGTTGCCGTCGAGCGCCAATCCCAGTCCGAAGACATCTTCGGTTCCGACGTTGGACGCTTTGATATAGGCTTGTTGCGACCAGGATGTTCCGGAGCGAGTGAAAACATAAACCGCGCCCGAACCCGAAGCTGAATTATCGAACTGATTCCCATTAATCCCGGAGCTGGCGCTCGCTTCGATAATGGCCGCGACCGCAACGGTATTACTGGAAATGGCAACGGCCGCCCCGAAAGTATCGTTCGTCCCGGTATTCGACGCTTTTAAGTATGCTTGCTGACTCCAGACCGTTCCGTTGCGGGTAAAGACATACGCCGCGCCTGAATACGGTGAACTGTTATCGAACTGATTCCCGTCAATTCCAGTGGCGGCGCTCGCCTCATAAGGAGAGCCCACCACGATCGTATCTCCATCAATAGCCACACTATAACCAAACAAATCACCTGCGCCCGGATTGGAAGCTTTCAAATACGCTTGTTGATTCCAGTTCGTTCCGCTCCGCACAAAAACATAAGCTGCGCCCGCACTGGCACTATCATTAAGACTCTGGTTGCCGTTCACTCCCGGCGCCGAACTACTTTCATTCCAGGAGCCGACAACAATGGTGTCGCCGGAAATCGCGACCGACCAGCCGAACTGATCTTCCACATCCGGATTGGACGCTTTAATGTAAGCCTGCTGCACCCACGCGTTACCGCTGCGAATGTAAACATAAAGGGCTCCCGAATTCGTACGGCTTTCGTCATTCGGGTTGCCGTTGATACCAATCGCACCGCTATCTTCATACGGAGCACCGACAACCATGGTATCGCCCGATATCGCCACGGAATGTCCAAAGTTGTCGAACTCGCCCGGGTTCGATGCTTTGACATAAGCCTGCTGAAGAAGAAGAGCCTGCAGCGGTATATTAAAAACAAAAAATCCAAGTGAGAGCCAAAACAGTTGTCGTTTCATAGTGCTGCCTGTCTGTTAACGCGGCTTTCAGCCGAACAACTAACGAGGGGAGATTGCGTGGGGTAAATGCTTTACCCATTTCCGCCGTTTCGCAAACGGACATTCGCCCGATTGAAGAATGCTGGAAATTACCCGGGCACGCGCTGGGGAAACGGGAATTAATGTCGCCAATTAATTCTCACGCTTTCGCGAAATGAGCCGTCGAATCTTTTGCGTCACCACAGGACCGCCACAAGCCTCTACCGGCGAGCGGTTCCAACCTGTCCCAGGAAGAAATCAAGCAGCGCCTGCGACTGGAAGAATTCCGGACAAACTTCATGGCCTTTTCCAGGCACGATGATCAACTGCGCCTTACCCCCGAGCGCCTGATAACGTTTGACCAGTTCGCCTGCGTTCTTTTCCAGAGGAACCAATTTGTCCGCATCACCGTGAATGTGAAAGATTGGAATTTTAGCTTTCACCAACGGAGCAATTCGATCGAAGGGATTATGTTCGGTTAAATGCTCTGCCAATTCGGATGACGTCATGCCATAAGCAGGCGCCGCTTTGTCGAGGCCGGGATAACTCGCAAGATTGCACACGGTATAAATGCCGCCAATACACTGCACGTTTTTGGGATGTTCCGCCGCCCAGTTATAGAGCATCAGACCACCGCGGCTTTGCGGCAAGAGACAGGCCTTGGGCGAAAGTTTGAATTCCTTCACAACGCGTTTGTGAAATTGGGTGAACACGTTTCGCCCCGCGGGATTGCCGTAACTTTCACCCACATCCACGCCGGCGATGGCCACGCCAGACTCCAACAATTTCGGAAACAGCCAGCTCAGTTCAGGACCAGGCAGCGCGGGACTGAAAAATGTTGGCGCATACCATACCCACGGACGTTTGTCTTTGACCTCGCGCGAGGCATTCTTCGGAAGGATGACGAACCCCTGATGTCCATCGGCAAGGGTGAAGTTATGTCGCTCCCCATTGAACGCCGACAACGTTGCTTCCTTTTTATCCGCCGCGATGACCGGAGCCGAGGCAACAAAAACCGCAATGAGTCCGAAGAACAACCGCCGTGGAAAGCGCATAGAGAATTTCATTCTGGAACCCACCTCATAAATAGGAACGGGCACGCTGACGAGGAAAAAGTCGTACCACCCAACGCGACACCAGAGCAATTCACGAGAGGCTTCCTAATTGGAGGAGGACTCATTAGATTCCCGGTCCATGACATCCCGCAGAACGCATCGCGGATTCTCTTTCCTCCATGGGCTTTTGGCGTTGCTGATTCCTGGCGCCCTCCTCCAGCCGACCTATGGTGCCTCGCGACAACCCAACGTGGTGATGATCGTCACCGACGACCAGGGCTTCGCTGAACTCGGAGCCACGGGAAATCCCGTCATTCACACGCCCAACATTGATCGTTTCGCAGCGCAGAGCGCGTCGCTCGTTAACTTTCACGTCATGCCGGTCTGTTCACCGACGCGCGCGGGCTTGCTGACTGGACGCTATTATTATCGCACGGGCGTAACAGATACCTGGTTGGGCCGTTCATTGATCGATCCTGATGAGAGAACCCTGGCCGAACTGTTGCGGAGCGGCGGATATCGCACCGGGATATTTGGCAAATGGCATCTCGGCGACAATTATCCTCGACGCGCCATGGACCAGGGATTTGAGGAATCACTTGTTCTCAACGGCGGAGGATTGGCGCAACCCGGAGACCCGCCGGATCCAGTCGACGCACGCGGCGCTTATTTCAACGCCACGTTGTCTCACAATGGCAAATGGACGAAAACAAAAGGTTATGTCAGCGACGTGATCACTGAGGCGGCGATGGACTACATCGAAAAGCAGCGGAAAAAACCGTTCTTCGTCTATCTCGCCTTCAATTGTCCTCACTCTCCCCATCAGGTTCCTGACGAATATCGACGCCATTACCCATCGCAAGTTTTCAATCCCACGAATTTCCCCAACGCAGGCCATCCGACATCGGCGGAAAACAAACCGGAGATTCTCGCACGCGTCTATGGCATGGTGGAAAATATTGATGACAACGTTGGCCGTTTGCTCGCAAAACTCGACGCGCTGCATCTTTCCGATGACACGATCGTAGTCTTTTTCTCCGACAACGGCGCCCAACGACACAACGGTTTCAATGGCGGCTTCCGGGGTTGGAAAGGCACGCCGTACGAAGGTGGCATTCATCAGTTCTGTTTCCTTCGCTGGCCGGAGCAGCTCAAAGCTGGACTGAGAGTGGATCGTATCACCTCTCACCTGGATCTCGCGCCGACGTTGCTGGATTTCTGCACAGTGCCGAAGCCCGCGGGGGTGAAATTCGACGGTCGCAGCCTCGCGCCGTTGTTGCGCGGGGAAAAAATCGATTGGCCTGATCGCACGCTCGTGGCCCAGTGGCATCGCGGCGACGCGCCGGAACGTTATCGGAATTTTTCGATTCGTTCCGAGAATTGGAAACTCGTCCAATCGCTCGGTCGCGACGATTGGGACGGCAAAACGACATTTCAACTCTTCGACATGGCACATGATCCATTCGAACTCCACGATGTCGCAGCGCAAAATCCGCAACGCATCGACGAACTCAAAGCCGCCTACAACCAATGGTTCGACGACGTCACCGGCGGCAGGGATTTTAAAAACCCTCCACGCATTGTGGTGGGCGCGAAGCAGGAAAATCCCGTTCTCCTGACTCAACAGGATTGGCGCGGACCGCAGGCCAGCTGGACCGCGGACGGCATCGGCTATTGGGATTTGAACATTCTATCTCGGGCTCGTTACAACATTTCGGTGCGTTTCGATTCCGCCAAGGCTGATGGCACGCTGACCCTCAAGTGCGCCGGAATATCGACACAACAAGCGATCAAAGCGGGCACCGGGGAATTTTTATTTAAAAACATTCGTTTGCCCGCCGGGACCACCCGACTCGAAGCGACTATTCAAGACGCCAAAGGCATGCGCGGAGTGAAGTACGTCGAAATCGCGTGGTAACGAAAATCTTTCCTGCAAGCGCCAGTTTCGGTCGGTTGCCCACGAATGAGGTCCTCTGGAGCGACGCGTCGCTTTCACCTAAGCCGGAACGATGCAGAAGGTGAGACACGAATTTCACGAATTAACACGAATTTTTCGGAACAAGAAGAAGGTGCGAGTTTCTTCCTTATGCGCACCAAATGGTACGAGCAATTGTCAGGGTTAAAAGCAACGAAAGCTCGTTTTTAATTCGTGAAAATTCGTGTCTCAACTGAATCGTTCCGGCTAAGGGGATCTGATTGGGCGCAAGGTCACCAACGGGTCTGGAAAACATTTTACGTCTCCTGTCGTCTTAAGCCCGGGTTCGAAAAAACTAACGTGGGCGATTTTTCTCTTTCCGGCTTTTTCCCCGTCGAAAATGGGAATGTTTTCGGACTTTAATATTGGGCGGAAAACGTTTTTAGAGTCTCTCGGGAAAGTCAAAATGTCTGGAAAAAATCTTTTCCAGACTTTCGGAGAGTCGGGCGACTCTCCCAAAATGTTTTCCAGACTTTTTGAAAGTGCGGATGACCTTCCCACACGTTTTCCGACCGTTTCCAATCTCCAAAAACATGGAAAAAACTTTTTCCAAACTTTTTCGGAGTTCGGAAGCATGGAAAAAATGTTTTCCGGACATTTTGACTTTCCCGAGAGACTCCAAAAACGTTTTCCGGACAAGTTAAGTCTCGAAATTTTTGGCAAAGATTTTTTCCGGATTTTTTTAAAGTCCAGATGACTTGCCAAAACGCGCGGCACCAGCATTTTGCGCAAAAATCGGCCAAAAACAGTAAAAGCAGGGTTAGCAGAGGTTATGCCACGGGAAAATCTGGCGAAAATACCCATCAAACCGCGCGCTCGGAACGATGCAGAAGGTGAGACACGAATTACACGAATTAACACGAATTTTTCGGAACAAGAAGAAGGTGCGAGTTTCTTCCTTATGCGCACCAAATGGTACGAGCAATTGTCAGGGTGAAAAGCAACGAAAGCTCGTTTTTAATTCGTGAAAATTCGTGTAATTCGTGTCTCAACTGAATCGTTCCGGCTTAGGGCTGAAAGCCTAGGCCCCCGCTCGTCGAACTTGCTCCAGCTTGGGCTCGCTTAATCGAAAAAACCTCCTTAAGTGACCCAAGAGATTTTCCACGGAATTTTTCACTCATCCGACAAAAAACCCCCGAAAAAATCGCGCAAAATTCGGTCAAAAAAACGAGGCCAAATCTCAATTCCGACCAATAAAATCAATAGCCTCAGGTGGTGACACGATGTGGACTACATCTTGTCATCACCCCCCTCCCCTCTTTTCTGAAATACTGTTCCCGGTTTGATGAAGC
>CBHTTJ010000089.1:0-22774 GCA_966095605.1 uncultured bacterium
TTTCCGGAATGGCGGGAGGGATTTTGATTTTTGGCGAGGCGCTCGGTCGAAGGCATCCCTGGTGGATCTTGCCGAGACCGACAACGAAGCCAAAAAACAAAAGCACCCCGGCTCTCCGCTTCACCATTCCGGAAATTACTTTTGGCATCCGCTCTAGCTGACCGAACTTGCGCTACAATCCAGGAATCGGATTTGAAGAGATTCCGCAATTCAGCTTTAGAGTGTTTCCTCTATCAGACGACGAAGAGTTTGACGCAATTCTGTGCGTGCTCGATAAATCCGCATTTCCACCGCCTTCCTTGTGCAATGGAGGATTTCAGCGATTTCATCCTGCGAAAGATCTTCATACTCGGCGAGCACAAACGGTGTCCGCAGATCCTCAGGTAACGCCTGGACGGCGCAACGAACTTCCTCCGCACGCTCTTCGGCAATAAGTGTGTCCATGGGTGTGCGTCCCGGGTGCGGTAAAGTATCAGCGAAGCTCTGTCGTTCGTCAGTTTCCGCCTCGAAAGAAACTTCAGGACGGCGGCTTTTCCAACGAAGATGATCGCGAACAATGTTCGTGGCGATGGCATAAAGCCAGGTGGAAAACCTTGACGCACCTCGGAATTTTTCACGATTCAAATACACCCTGACAAATGCTTCCTGTGCGATTTCGTCCGCCTGGCCTTCATCGTGCAACAGTCGAAGCAAATAATTGAACAGCCGAGGTCCATGGCGTTCGATCAAGCAGTTCAACGACGCCTCGTGACCAGCTGCCAGCCGGGCCATATCGAGACTATCTTGTTCATCGCTTGAGGGGTCACTCATGTCCGTGACTTTGGTGGTGATTCGCCATCATTCCGCTGTGGTCCATCAGGGTTTGTATCTGCACCCACGCCAGATAACGGCTTCCTTGTTCAGGAGGCATGGCCTTGCTGACCGCGAAAAAGTGCGCGAGCATTCCCTTGTGACATTCCGCCCGCAATTGACTGGCTTCTTCCAGGGCACCGGCAATTTCAGGTGTAACAACATTTGTCGCGGCAATCAGTGTTTCCAGTTCGGAGTTCTTCGCTGCAATTCTCCGGCACATTTCTTCGCAGCGAGGCATGTAGGCGGCATGCAGGTCACAAATGCGTTTGTAGTCAGTCTCGCCAAGATGAAACTCCTGTTTTAACCACGCGAGTTCAGGAGTTTCGGAATGCAACAGCGCACGGTGATGAGCCGTAATACCGTAGTAGAGGATGCAGAAGCCCACGAGAGCGAGAGTCACTCCAGCGATCAGAATGTGGAGAGGCTTTTTCATCAGTGAACCTCTTTTTGGTAGGGATCCACGCTTTGCACATAACGAGCCGCAAGCTGGGACTCAATTCGACTCTCCTGCTGTTGCGCTTTGAGATAACCACCCGTCAACCCCGCAACCAGCAGTATGATCACATAGGCATAAGCCATAGCCGGACGAGGAAACAGTCGTTGCAGCAATGTGTTGAAATCGACAAACCACGCATTCGTTCCTTGTTCTGCGAGTGTCTCGATGCGCGCCCAGACGCGTTCTTGAAATCGAGGCGGAAGTGGTTCCGCGACTTTCCAGCTGCGGAGGACCCCACTCAATTTGTCGTCGTTTGGATCGTTCGTTTTCATGAGAGGAAGCTGACGGCGCGCCTGGCGCCGCCAGTTTTGAATTCTTTCGCTCATTTACTGCAGCAGGCCGCTACCATCTTCCCATCGCACGGATTTTTGCTGCACGTAGCTTTGCCGAGACGTTTGCAGCCAAGAAGATTTGGATCCTGGGCTTCGGCAGCGACGACGCGAGGTCCCATGTTTTTGGCTTTCGCCGCATTGCCGGTAACTGTGGCGTTGTGAACGTAATCAGGGTCCTTGACCCCGCTTGCGATGACCTTGTGCGCGCCGGAAAGCCGTGGCGTCAACAGCGCTTCCGCCGCGATGATGTTGGAAGCAAAGATCGTGACGGCTGCGGTAACGGTGAGGATCGATTTTATTGTTTTCATATTTTGTTTCTGGCGGGGGTTATTGGCTCCCGCGCGTCCTTTCAATATCTAATACGTCGTCATTCTCCGTATCCCTCTCAAATCATCATCAGAACGCCCAAAAATGTCTGACCGTTTCTTGCCAAAGAGATGAACAATTTCTGAGAGATTGCGCGGTTTTATCACTGGCGGACCCGGCAGCTGCGGGCGAAGGTAATTACTGGGAGGTTGGGATGAGTATTGAAGATGCTATAGACTACAAGAACGACACGCCCGCTTGTGTCGTGTGCGGAAAGAATGTCGAACACGGAGGAGGTTTTGCTCGCGTGAATTGCAAAGGAACGATGGTGAATCTCTGCTGTCCTTTGTGCCTGGAAACTTTTGAAAAGGATCCCGCACCTTACATGCTGCGACTCGGCAAAATTCTTCATCATCGAGCATTGAGTGATCTCAGTGATCCAACCGGTTAACCCGAATGTCCATGCAGCTCGACTATGCGTTGCTCATTATCGTGTGCGGACTTATTGCGGGCTTCAGTTTCGGGCTGACGGCTGGAGGCGGTTCGGTCGTGGCTGTTCCGTTGCTCGTGTACATCGTGCAACTGGAGGCACACAAAGGAATCTGTGTCTCGATGCTGACGTTTGCATTGATGGCCGGCCTCGCTTCCTTCCGAGACCGGCAGCGAGTTCGCATCGACAGTTCAGCGCGGCGCATCGTGGGTGTTGGCGGCATTGTTTCAGCACCCATCGGTGCCTGGCTGAATCACGCCGTTTCCGCGCGTTTCCTCCTCATTTCTTTTTCCTCGGTCGTCCTGGTGATTGCGACGAGAATGTTCCTGGGCACACCAACAGACAGACGAAGTTCGCTTCACTCTCAGACAGACCGCGAGCGCATTTTTGTCGCCATCGGCGTCTTGACAGGCCTGCTCGCAGGTCTGCTTGGCATCGGCGGAGGTTTCATCATCGTGCCGTCTCTGGTTTTGTTTTGCGGTTTTGAAATTTTAAAAGCGATTCAAACCGCGTTCCTGAGTATCGCCCTGATCAGTATTTCCGCAGCTACCGCCCATTTTATCGCAGGCCAACGGATACCGATTCTACCGACAATCTTATTTGTGGCCGGTGCTATTACAGGAACGATCTGGGGCTTGATCGTTGGCGAGAAACTTTCCCCCAAACGACTTCAACGTCTCTTTGCGGTAGCCCTGTTCACAATCGGGCTCGCGATGTTCATCCATAACGTGGAGTAAAAAAACGCACTTCGGCGATTCAAGGATCGCCTGAGACGAGATGCCCCTATTGCACCCGCTATGGAACGAGCGAAGAATAAATCACGAAAGGGAAACTATGAAAAAGGGACTAATTGGAGGTGTGACCTCGTGTTGGATGCTTGCGGTGATCGTATTCTCATCAACGTCAATCGACGCAAAAGCAGAACAGAAAAAAGGGGCTGAATATCAGCTGCAAAAAATACAGACCCCGGCGGAAGCAGAAGCCTTAAAGCCCGACGATGAAATCGCGATGGCCTGCACGAAGTGCAAGTCAGTGGCTGTAACCCGCGTCACCACGGAAAAGGGACATATTAAATTGATGACGCCGGGGGAGAAGCATCTCTGCCCCGGTTGCAAATCTACTATCTCGGTCATCGGCTCAGGCAAAGGAGCCAAAGATGAAGTTCGGCACGTCTGTGAAAAATGCGGAGAGGATTCCGTTTACTGTTGCGCAACAAAACCTGGCAGTGGCGCTACCAAAGGAATGGAGAAAAAATAAACAGTGACGAAAAAGACCGAGGAGGTGTCGATCGTCCGCCGGAACCGGACGTCGCCCTCCGCGGCTCTCTTTACCGCGAAGCTTGTTTACATCCAATTGCCGTGTTCCCGCTTATGCTTGAAGCGGCACCCCAGGCTTAAACGTCCCTGCCAGCACAGCGCCGGCTCTTCCGAAGCCTTTCCAGATCAGCGCCCCTTCTTCGACAGGCGCCCGCGGTTCCGGGGGCACCGCTTCGCGTCGTTTTCAAAAACACGGCAACCTTCCCCTGCCCTCCGAGCCCAGAATGAGACGGATAACATTTGAATGAGTTGGCAAGTTTTTGCAAAAACTGACAGTCATTGTGCGTTCCCCAACGAGGTCTCCCGAGCACGTCCATTGTCATTGTCTATGCTTAAAACTCATTCGAATCCATTGTCACGCCGTTTCGTAATGGCGCTTGGTTTGTGCTCGTTGCTTCTTCTGGCGCAGACCGGTCATAGTGCCGTCAGCAAAGGCCATCAAATCCTCGTTAACCGCGGTTTTCAAACACAGGGATTGGTCATGACGAGCAGTTCGTTTCATTTAACCACGTTGCAAAACGGCAACTATACTACCGTTCAATTCTGGGGAGATTCCGCGCCGTCATGGTTGGGCGCGGCACCGGGATATCCATGGGCACGCTACGTGGTCGACGAATCCCAGGTCCCGCCCATCGGCACCGAAAGCTCCTACATGAGCCAACTGGTGACTCTGCAACTTGGGGACGAATGGGATCTCAATCAGGCCGCCAACCGCGATCGCCTCGTGAATTGGTTTAATGCTGTCCGCGCCAACTTCCCTAACACGATTCTTTACCACAACAATTGGGGTGGGCAGATCACAGACGCCGCGCTCGGCGATTATATCTCACGCGCCCAGCCCGACATGCTCTCGTTCGATGCGTATCCTTATCGCACCACCGGATCCACCATTTACAGCTGGTATGGGAACCTTCGCCAGTACCGCGAATGGGCCAAACAATACAACATTCCTCTCAGTGTTTACATGCAAACGTATAGCTCAGGTTCCGAAGGGGTGCGCGTTCCGTCGCCTTCAGAAATGCGTTTGAACGCTTCGGCTTCCATGGCGTTCAGCGCGAAGTCGTTGATCGATTTTACTTACAATTCCGGGGCGAGTTGCCTTTTTGACCCCGCTTTCGGCGGTGATACCCAACCCACTGCGCTTTATACCGAAAAGCAGGATATCAACAAACGCGCGAAAAACCTTGGCAAGGCCCTGGTCAGACTCAAACCGATGGCTGATCAATCATTCCCGGACCTCCGCACGACGGCCATCATGTACATTCGCGGTAAAGATTCGGCGGGTAACTTGAATCCAATTCCGATTGGTTTTGCACAGGATGCGCAATCCGCGGGTTATACCGAATGGACTTTCGGAGCCAACGATCCCTGGCTCAATGGCTGGGCCGTCGCCAACACGGGAACAAAGAACAATGGGTTTCCGGGTGATGTCATTATCTCATGGTTCAATGTGTTGGATGAGACCTACGACCGCTCTTTTGCCAACGAAGTTTATTTCATGGTCGTGAATGGCTTGAGCGATCCGACCGGAACGGCGGCGAATTGCAGTCAGCAGATTACTCTCAATTTCGCCAATACCTTCACCTCGATTGACGTCCTGGATGCAACGACGGGAACCGGTTCGAATGTTGTCCTGCCGATCGTGAACAGCAAACGTCAACTCGTTCTCAATCTCAACGGCGGTGATGCCTATCTGTTTAAAATCGCCGACGGCGCGCCGTTTGTTGGTGTTGGAACCATCGCTACTCCCCCGAGCATTACGACTCAGCCCGCCAACAAGACAGTGACGGTCGGGCAATCCGCGACCTTTAGTGTCACCGCCACCGGGACAGCGCCGTTGAAATATCAGTGGAAATTCAATGGAGCGAACATCTCGGGGGCGACGCTGAGCAGCTATACCAAAGCAAACTGTCAAACGACTGACGCCGGTAATTACTCGGTCGTGATCACCAACAACGTCGGCAGCATCACGAGCGCGAATGCTGTTTTGACGGTGAACTCGACGACGCCTCCAGCCGCACCGAGCGGATTGACGGCGACGGCCGCAAGTTCCTCGCAAATCAATCTGAGCTGGACGGATAACTCATCGAATGAAACGGGCTTCCGCGTTGAGACGTCGATGGACAATGTTACATTCACCCAGTTCATTTCGTTGAGCGCCAATGTCACGTCCACTTCGGCAACGAGTTTGGCTCCCAGCACTACTTACTACTTCCGTGTTCGTGCTTACAACGCGAGCGGCAATTCAGCGTATTCCAACGTCGCCACCGCCACCACCTTGCCGACTCCTCCGGCGGCGCCGAGCAACCTGGTGGGATATGCGGTCAATGCGAGCCGGATTGATTTGAGCTGGACCGATAATTCGAGCAACGAGAGCAATTTCATCATTGCACGTAGCACGGTTTCCGGCGGGCCATACACCGACATCGCGACCCTCGGCGCGAATGTGACTTCCTATAGCAACACCGGCTTAACCGCGAGCACGACCTATTACTACGTCGTGCGCGCGCAAAATGCCGGTGGCGCATCGGCGAATGCGACACAAGCGCGCGCGACCCCTCCCGATCTCTACGAACCATTCAGTTACACGGCCAATGCGCTGTTGTATCCAAACACACTCACCGCTTCCCAATACTATGTCACCAACAGCGGCCAGACCGGATTGGCAAACGATGCGATGGTGGTCTCCGGCAGCTTGACTCTTCCGGGAACGCGCCCTTCGGTGGGCCAAAGCATGACCAATGGCGGTTCGGGCATTGCGGTCCGATTGCTTTGCGGCCAGACCTACAATACTCCCGGGAGTTCGGTCTATTTCTCGGTCGGATTCCGTGTCAACGCCTCCACGGCCACACTCGCCACCACCACCGCCGGCGGCGATTTGTTGGGTGGTTTCAATGATGCAACGTTCACCCACAAGTGCGGCATCATCATCAAAACAAACAGCGCCGCGGCAAATTCCTTCTTTCTCGGAGTAACGAAGACTGGCGCTGGCGTTGCCACGACGAACTTCGACACCAGCACGCCTATCACCACCGGGCAAACGGTGTTCCTGGTCGGGAGCTATCAGTTCAGCAATCCGCCCGGAGTCAACGACACGGTGAAGTTGTGGATCAATCCGTCGACCGCAACGTATGGACAAGTCGCCGAACCCGCAACGGTTCCGGCATTGATTGGAACCAGCGGCTCCAACTATGCGACTAACGGAATCGACCGATTCAACTTCCGCCAGAACGGAACAAGCGACCTGTCCAACATGCAATGGGACGAGCTACGCATCGGCAAAAGCTGGGCCGCTGTGACATCGAGGTAAGGAGCCTGTGTGAAACATCCAAAGAACCTCACCCTAACCCTCTCCTTCCCAGGAGAGGAGACAGCAGAATAACATTTTTCTAACTTCTCAAACCTTTTGGCCGAAGACAGCGCCCGGCTCTTGCATAAGGCTGGATATAATTCTCCCTCGCCTGGGAAGGAGAGGGCCGGGGTGAGGTCGATCAGCGTATTTTTCACACAGGCTCCAAGTAGCTGTTCCAATGGCCTGTTGGACCTTCGGCACGGTTGGAAATGGCCTAGCTTTCAACGCAGGTATGAATACGACGGATCGGTTTCGTAGGAACGGCTGACGGCAGATTAATTCTTCCGCGCGACGAGATTCACGAGCGTTTCTTCCCGTTGACCGGGCTTTTTTCCAAAGCCGAAGAACTCGAACATTCCCAAATCGGATCGGCTCCACCAGAGGTAAGGAAACGAAATGTTCTTTGGTTCCACTTGAAAGCCCTGCGCGCGAATCATCGCGATATATTCGTCCGCGGTCTTCTGAACATCCATCGGATGAGCGAACAGCCAACGAATGATCCACGAATGGATGTACGCTTTGGTCGATTCTGCAAACAGCAAGAGGCCCCCCGGTTTCAAAATGCGATGGAATTCGGCCAGAGCCTTTTCCTGTTGAACGAGGTGATGAAAAGTTTGATGACAAAAGACAATGTCCGCGACGCCGTCCGGCAGATCGATCTTCGCGCAGTCGCCTTTGATGAATTCCACTTCGACATTGTCTTCCTTCACCCGTTTCCGCGCGTCGTCGAGGTTTTCATCTTCGAATTCGACGCCGATCATACGCTCGGCCTTGAAGGTTTCTTTCAACATCTTGAACGATCGGCCCTGGCCGCAGCCGACATCGACAACGACGGGATATTTTTCCAATCGATTATCAATCAGACCGGCGAGGTCCTTGATGGCGACCTTCAAAACACGCGTCACCCAGACATCGGTGCTGAGGAACCAATAGCCGAAACGAGTTTCAGGAACGAATAGAGGTTTTTCTTGGGTCGTGGCAGCCACAGGTCATCCTTCGGGTTGAATCATTGTTGCGGGCGTTAACAGCGGCGACGTTATAGAATGAGCGATCACGGGCAAGACAAATTGGAACAGGCCATGCGCGTTATCCTTCATCACAAAACAATATTGGCTTCGGAAAACGCGGCCTCGGCGTCGGGTGTGCTCTCGAAACGAACGGCTGTGCGTTGACTGGCGAGCAGCATGTTTTGAAACGGATTGTCATGACGCCAGACGTCGCCTGCGAGAATCGTGGTGATCTGCCGGACGAGGTCTTCAGTTTTGTTTTCCAGAAAGAACGTGTCCATCGCCCACCCGACACGATAGAAGCGCTCGATAATTCGTTGAAAGGTATCGTAGCCCCGGCGCATCTCATCGTGATACGACTCCAGATCAAAAGGTTTATTTTCGGAGACCGTCGATTGGATTCGTTTCGTCAATTCGTACGCGGTATATACGGCGAGCGTGATGCCCGACGAAAAAATGGGGTCCAGAAAACCACGCGCATCGCCAAGCGAAGTAACGCGGGAGACGGTGGGAACGCTGTTGTAGTAACTGTAATCGGCAATTCGACGAACCGGAGCCGCTTGTTCGGCTCCTTCCAGAATCCCCTGCAATAACGGGTGATATTGGACGTAACCCTGCAAAGCATCTTTCTCGATGGGAATCTGTTCTCCGTCTTTCGTCACCGTCCCGATGCTTAACCGGTCTCCTTTTAGCGGAATCGCCCAGCCCCAGCCCTGGTGTTTGCACAAGAAAATGATGATGTCACCCTTGGCGAAAACTTTTTTCGCGGTGGGAGAAGAAACATTTTTGAAATGTGTAAACGTACCGCTTTTGCCCAGCCCGCGAATGCGTTCTTTCGTGCCACGCACCCGGCTCATCATGGTTTTTTGGCCGGTCGCATCAATGAGATAACGGGCCGTGACCTTTCCCCAGTTGCCGGAAACATCGACGACTCCATCTTTTTCCTCCCACTGCGAAACAGCGTGACCAAATCGCACGTCCGCTCCCAGCTTCGCAGCTTGATCGGCAAGGGCGTTGTCAAAATGAGCGCGATCCACCTGGTAGGCATACGGAAACGTTCCCGGCAATGCCTTGGCGAAATCAAAACGGAATTCGCGCTGCGGCGAGGCGGCGGCGAACACGGCGCCTTCTTTTTTCAAAGCAAATGGAGCGTCATCCATCTTCAGCCCGAACTCGTTCAAGATCGGAATGCAACGTGGCAACAAGGATTCGCCAATGTGAAAACGCGGAAAGATTTCTTTCTCCAAAACCACGACGCGAAAGCCCATCCGCGCGAGAAAACCGGCAGCGACTGAACCGGCTGGGCCGGCACCGATGATGGCGATATCGAAGACGGAACTCATTGAGCGCCCCACCGTTTGAGGATGATGGAGGTATTGATTCCGCCGAAGGCGAAGTTATTGGACATGATGTAATTCATTTTGGCAGGCCGAACATCGACGAGATAGTCCAGCGGCGCACAGCGCGGATCAACACGATCCAAATTGATGGTGGGAGGCATCCATCCTTCGCGCAGCAGTTCCACACAGATCCATGCTTCAATTGCTCCGCATGCACCCAGGGTGTGTCCCATATAACTCTTCAATGAACTGATGGGCACACGGCGACCAAAGCACTCAGCAGTCGCCTGGCTTTCGGCAATGTCGCCCACTTCCGTCGCGGTAGCATGCGCGTTAACGTAGTCGACCTGGTCCGGGGAAATATTCGCGTCACTCAACGCCTGGCGCATGACGGATCGCATTCCTTCCGGAGAAGGAGTGACGACATGGCTGCCTTCACAGTTGGTGGCGAAGCCAACAATTTCAGCGAGAATATTAGCGCCGCGCTTTTCCGCATGCTCTAAGGATTCAAGAACTAAAGTGGCTGCACCTTCGCCCACGACCAATCCATCGCGATCTACGTCGAACGGTCGTGGAGTGGTTTGCGGTTGCGTGTTCCTTCGCGAGGTTGCCACCAAAAGATCGAACACGGCGGCGGAAGACAAATGCATTTCTTCGGCACCTCCCGCGAGCATGATGCTTTGGCGTCCGTATTTAACGGCTTCATAGGCGTAACCGATACCCTGGCTTCCCGCCGTACACGCGGAGCAGGTTGGGATGATGCGCCCGTGCACCTCGAAGAATTGAGCCAGATTAATCGCGCAGGTGTGACTGATCATCTGGATAAATCCCGCACCGGTTATATCATCGATGGTGCGATTGATTTTCAGCTGCGTTATAAAATGTTCAAGATAAGTCGGCGAGCCAGTTGTAGATCCATAGGAAATCCCCGTTCGCTCACTTTGAATTTCGTCATTGCTCAGACCAGAAGATTCAATGGCAAGCTCCGTGGCACGAGCCGCCAACAAAGAGACCCTTCCCATACTGCGTGTTTTCTTCCGTGAAAAATGAGCAGGCCGATCGAACCCTGGAACTTCCGAAGCGAGCCTCGTCTTCAGCCCACTCACGCTGTCCCACTCCGGCTTCGTGATGACCGCCGATTTCTTCGCGAGCAAACCAGCCCGGACCGTGGACCAATCCATACCCAGCGGAGTCAGCCCCGCCATCCCTGTAATGACAACGCGGTGGCTCAGACAATTCCTCCGTTTACTGAAATAACCTGACCGGTGACGTAGGCCGCGCTATCTGAAAAAAGATAAGCCACAAGCGAAGCGACCTCCTCCGGTTTTCCGAAACGTCGCATCGGAATCCGTTTCAGAATTTCTTCTTTCTCCGGCAAGTCAGAGACCATGTCAGTTTCGATCAAGCCCGGCGCGACACTGTTCACGGTGATCTGGCGTTTGGCGAGTTCCTGCGCGAGGGCTTTGGTGGCGCCGATGATCCCAGCTTTGGCGGCGGAATAGTTTGCCTGGCCGCGATTACCAATGATTCCTGAAACAGAAGAGAGGGTTACAATGCGGCCGCCACGACGAGCCGACACCATCGGCATGGTGACGGGATGCAATAAATTATAAAAAGATCCGAGGTTCGTCTGAATCACGCCATCCCACTGCTCACCCGTTAACAAAGGAAACGAGGCGTCCCTGGCAATCCCGGCATTGCAGACCACACCCCAGTAAACGCCGTTCTTTTCCATATCGGCGGTGATCGCTTCACGCGCCTTCTCTCGATCGGAGACGTCGAAAGCGAGAAGAGAACCTTTGCCTCCCGTGGATTGGATGATTTCCAACGTTTTCGTCGCGGCTTCGTGATTGCTGAGATAATTGAGAATCACCTCGAATCCCTGTGCCGCCAACGCTATAGCGACAGCTTTTCCAATTCCCCGGCTCGCACCAGAAACTAAAACTCGTTTCGTCATTTGTTGAGATTTTGCAAAAAATTATCAAAGTTCGCCGGTTTGAAAACAGTCAAATCCGCCTGCTGCAACAACGCACCGGCCGACGCATCTTTGATGCAACATTCAAACCGGGCAAGCTGATCTTCACCCCAGACATGTTTCACTTCGATGCGCAATGTTTGTCCGAAAGTGAATCGTTCGCAAAACGAAGTAAGCCTCGGGGTGCCAAGCAGAAAGCCCACTTCGATCGGTTTGCCGACCTGGAATTGTTTATACCCATTAAATGCTCCCACTGACTGCGCCATATATTCGATCCCGACAAACGATGGGATTCCTTCATGAGAGGAGAACGGCAAGCCGGGACGGATATCAACTTCGCAAACACTGCTTAGTTCATCAGCGAAGATCATCCGTGAGATCAGAATCATCGGCGGACGATGCGCCAGCAATTGCTCCAAGGGAGGAAAAGTTACCGACGCCATTCAAGCCCTCCGAAGCCAGATGCGGTTTGGAACGTTGGCCCGCTACCAATTAACCAACGCAAGAAATCAAAGAGCGGTTCATCAGAGGAAGTTCGCTCTAATATTGAACCGGTGCTTCGCTTAAAATGAAGCGGCAGGCCGCCGGTGTTGCCATTCGATTCAAAAATGAAGGCGACGGCAAAGGGAACTCCGGGAACAAATGCTGGATCGTTAAAGGGTTCTGGCGGCGGTTCGTCAGCAAAGGTCAGTAAGACTGCTGTTTCCGGGGACTTCGCGAGAAGACCCGCCACTTCGAGCATAGCGCAGGCAAAACCAGAAGAACCCGCGCTGATGGTGCGAGAGAGCATCTTGTTTTTTGCGACGAGATCAAAATAAGCCGTGGGCGTGTGATGCACTGAATTGCTGAACATCGTCGGAGACATCGGAACGCGATCGGCCAACGCTTCGAACAGTTGTTTCATCACCAGGATTTCTCCATTTCGAGAGCAATGCACATGATGAACATTCTCGGGATGGGTCCCTGCGGATTTACATACAGCGAAAGCCGTTTCTAACGTAAACCGGACCAACCGCCCACAACGACGTCGCAACAATGGCGGCACATCCGCGCAGGGTGGATTTAAGTTGTCGTCTGTGAGAGGACCAGGCTTCAACAACCATTTGTTCCACGATGCTGCATCTGGAAGTCCCGGAGCCCAACCGCTCCAGCTTCGAAGATGGACAGTAGAATTGTTCAGGCAATCCGATCGAGTGGCCGGAACATTTTTTCCGAGAACCACCGCGCAATTACTTCCTCCAAATGCGAAGGAATTGCTCAGGACATAAACAGGGCCTCCGTCTTCGACCCCAACGTTCGCTTTCACGAGGTTGAGCTGCGGGAGATCTGAATCCGCCACACCATCCCAGTGATGAATGGGCCAAACGATGCGGCCATTCTTCGCGTTCATCAACGCAAGCCAACAAAACCCAATCTCAATCGCCCCGGCGGCACCAAGGCAATGCCCCGTCAGCGGCTTCGTCGAACTCGTCGGAACATTTCCGAAGACGCGATGAATCACGCCTGCTTCCATCGCATCATTTTGAGGGGTGCCGGTGCCGTGAAGATTTACATAGGCAATCGCGTCGCAATCAATGTTTGCTTCCTTAAGCGCGCTGCGTATGGCGTGCTCTGCAGCGGCACCAGAAGGTTCCGGAGCAGAAATGTGATGCGCATCACTCGTCTCGCCGACTCCCATTAGTCGTACGGAACCTTCTTCCTTCGAAAGAACGAAAAAAGCGGCCCCCTCCCCGATATTTAGTCCGGTGCGGTTGTTGCTCATGGGATTGCTGATCTCCAATGACAACGAAGAGAGGGCTTCAAATCCGTTTAACGTCAGATGACAAAGCGTATCGACACCACCGACAATCACCGCATCGCAAATTCCCAAGTTCAGCAACGTCGCAGCCGAACCAAACACTTTTGCGCTCGAGGAGCACGCCGTAGATAGCGTGTATGCGGGTCCTTTCGCTTTGGCAATCCGTGCGATAAATCCAGAAACGGACCCCATTTCATGCTGCGTCTTAAAACGATAGTTTTCAGGCAATTTTCCGTCCGTTCGCCACTTAAAAAATGCCTCTTCACTCGCATCAATTCCCGAGGTGCTTGAACCAATGACCACCCCCAATCGTTCCGCGCCGATTCGTTCGCGCAAAACCGCCACGGACTTTTCAATTTGTTTGAAGGCCAGGTAAGCCAGAACGTGATTTCGACATTGGTATGCTGAAAGATCAGGCGGAAGCTCCAGAAGGGGCCCCGGCACTTGTCCAACGGGCACGACTACATTCGTTGTACGAAGACAATGTTTTGCGAAATTGCCTCGTTCTCCGCTGAACAGGCGTTCGGTAATCTCGGCCAGATTCGTTCCGAGGGCATTGACCATTCCCAGAGCTGTAAGGGAATACCGACTCATCGCGACTCAAGGCCTCCGACATCGGATTTTGGCGGCGGCAGTTGTGGGAAAAGGTTCGTAATGTCTGCAGGAACGGGCAGCAGGAGCTTCCCGTCATTGATTCGGACCACTGCCTGAATCGTATTCCCTTTGGCGAGCCGTTTTCCGCTGCCTTCCTCGGTAATGAGATAATTTACTTTCAGCCGAAATTCACTTTCCACGAGCGTCGCCGAAACCTTAACCCGCATCCCATACCGAAGCGGCGACAAGTATCGACAATGCGTTTCAATTACCGGAAGCATCAACCCCATTTCCGCCAACTCCTTCGCATCGCATTTGTTCTGACGGAACAACTCAGTGCGCGCGATTTCGAAGTACTTGTAATAATGGCCGTGCCAGACGACGCGCATCATGTCCACGTCGTGGAACGGAATCTCTATAATGACTTCGCCAGACAACGTCATGAGTTACTCCACTCGCAGCTAAATTGCTTTTCCCGAACGAGCCGCAACAACTGTCGCAACTCCGGTTCAAGGGGACGGTCCTCTTCGACCAGCGGGGAATATTTTCGTACTTGCTGATGGATTTGAGCGAGCCCGGGCGACAATTCTTTCCAATCCAAACGTTGTTGTCGTTGCCGCAGGTCAAGGGCCTGAGCGCCAGCCAGCAGTGCGGCAACCACAACCTGTTCCGTTAATTCCAGAATTCGAATGCAATCGCGCGCGGCGATCGTTCCCATGCTCACTTTGTCCTGATTATGCGATTCTGTAGAACGCGAGAACACGCTGGCTGGCATCGAAAGTTTTAACGCCTCCGCCGCCCACGCTGAACACGCGATCTGCACTGCTTTAAATCCATGGTTCACCGGCATGCGATCTTCCGGAGCGCCGCTCAAATTCAATGGCAATCCTCGATTCCGTTTATCATTGATCAACAAAGCGACCTGGCGATCCACAAGGTCTGCCAGATTTGCCACTGCGTTTTTCAGACAATCCATGGCAAAAGCGATGTGGCCGCCATAGAAATTTCCGCCGTGCAAAACATCACCACGATCCGGATCCACAATTGGATTGTCGTTACAGCTGTTGATTTCCGTTTCGATGTAGCTGCGAATCCACGGTAGCGCATCGACGAGAACGCCGATCACATGCGGCGCGCAGCGGATTGCGTAGGTATCCTGCAGACGCGCATTGGCATTGTGCAGGTAATTGGCGTTGTAATTGATGTCCTGGGCGATCCATCGTCCCACTTGCAATTGTCCCGGATGGGGTTTCCATTGAAATAATCGCGGATCAAAATGGGCTTTGTTTCCTTCCAAAGCCACGGAATACATGGCGGTGATTCGGGCACAAAGGCGCGTGAGATAAGCCGCCCTGTCAAAGGCGTGACACGCTACCGCCGTCATCACGCTTGTACCGTTCATTACAGCCAATCCTTCTTTCGGCCCCAGCTTCAACGGCTTAATTCCGACATCCTGCAACACCTCCATCGCTGGACGCACCTTCCCTTTGTGCAACACGTCGCGCTCGCCCATGATTGCTGCGGCAACGTAGGAGAGGGGCGTCAGGTCCCCGCTTGCACCGACAGAACCTTCCTCTGGAATTAACGGGAGAATGTCGTGGTTTAACAGTTGCACGATCGTATGCAGCAATTCCGGTCGAACGGCCGAATAACCGAGCGATAACGAAATCAAACGAACCAAAAGGATCGAACGCGTCGTCGGCGCATCAAAATGTCTTCCCAAACCACAGCCATGGAACCGCGAGAGGTGCAGGGATAATTCTTCCACCAACTCCGTCGGGATGCGTCGCACACAGGAGTCGCCGACGCCGGTCGTCACACCATAGACTGGCTGGTTGCTCCGCCAGAGTTCCTCCAGGCGAGCGGCGCCTTTGCAGATTTTCTCCATGAACGCCGGTTCGTCGCTCAACACGACACGGCTGCCGGCATCAGCTGCCATCACCACCTGCTCAATCGTGTTCGGAAATCCGCCGACCCGGATTGTTTGCTCATTCATGAGAATTCCAAAAATCGTAGAAATTGAACCATTGCCGTGGATATTCGCAACACAGCTCTTCGAGTCTCTTTGCGAAAGCGGCAACATACGGCTGCAACGTGTCCTGCCGGTTTTTCCGTTCCAACACCACTCGATCAAATAGATGCTCCGCCGAAACGCGGTAGGATCGCTTACTCGTTCGCACGCCCGTGATTAAAAGAACCGGGCATTCCAACAAGCTCGCAAGGATCCAGGGACTTTGTGGAAAGGCAGCATTCTCGCCAAGAAAAGGCACCTGACAAACCCGTTCCTTCGCGCCGGGCGCATGCCGGTCCGCCAGAATCGCCACGTGTTCGCCACGATCGATGCAGGCTTTCAGGTCCAACACCCCGTTGATGTCGCCGGGAACTATCTCGACGACCCGCAAATTTGCATCGGGACTCAGTTCTTCAATCACGCGATTGATCTGTTTGGCGTGGGACCGGAACATAACGAGGTGAACACGGTTTTTTAATGGCAACGCCAGAACTCGCAACGCGTCGAAACTCCCAAAATGCGCACCAAAAAGAATCGAACCTCCCACGCCTTTCTTTTCCAGCAACTCCTTGTTGACCGTTTTGAATTCGAATCGATCCAACTTCCCTTGCCATAAAAGGAGTCGTTCCAACATCGTTTGCGCAAACTCCAGATGATGACGATACGCTTGCCAGAGAGTTGCCCCGGGGGCCTTGGGTTGAAGTCGTTGCAATCGGCGTAAGTAATCGAGTGAAGCCCGTCGACTCTTCTTTCCCGTAAGGAAAAAGTAAGCGACGATCGGAATCAAAACCAGCGATGCAACCGTATAACCCAATAAATTGAGCGTCCATAGCACCGAACGAATTCCCCAAATGGAACCGCGTTCGGGCAGTTTCGACCATGACGCCTTTTCCGTCATGATTTTCGTTTCCTCATTAATCGCGGCAACCGAATCAACATCCCGAAGAACAGGCGTGTGTGCAGCCAGCTGATTTTCACGTTGTCGGAAAACATCATGAAATGGGATCTGCCTCCCACGGGATACGCAATGCGCGTCGGCACATTCCGCACAGGAACACCTTCCCAATAAAGCCGCACCGCAATCTCCGGATCAAAATCCATTCGGCCCCCAAGTCGAACGCGTCGTGCAATCGCCACCGCCGGAGCCAACGGATAAACGCGATACCCCAACATTGGGTCGGCAATATCAAAGGAGAGCGTTTCCACCCACACCCAGAAGCGAGAAATTTGACGTCCGATCAGCCGAGATTTCGGCGCACTGTCATCGTAGATCGGACTTCCCAGCACCAGCGCAGACGGATCAGCCTTCGATTGCTCGATAAACTTTGGAAAATCCGAGGTGTCATGTTGTCCATCCGCATCCAATTGAATTGCATGGGTGAATCCATTTTCGTGCAAATGCAATAGCCCGGATAAAACCGCCGCGCCTTTTCCACCCCGTTCCGGGCGATGTAATATCTTCACCCACGATCGCTCGCGCTCTTGTTGCTCGAGAACAGCGCGTGTCCCGGGTTCAGAACCGTCGTTCACAATGAGACACGGCAATTGGTAAACCGCCAACCGATCCAGAAGAGGCACGATCGCCTCTTTGTGATTGTAGTTTGGGATCAGGATGGAACACCGATTCATGACGCCAATTGCACTCGGCCTGAAGAGAGTTTCTTCTCGCCGCTAAACAATTTGTAATTCCATTTGTTCGCGGCGGTGTTGAACGCCAATTCCATGCAGAACTCCTGGTTGGGACTCAATATCTCGTGAAATTTTACCGCTTCCAACGCCTCCACTTTCGCGGGTTTCCCGGTGAGTTCCTCAATACCGTCGAGCACCCACTTCAACTGGCAGACTCCCGGTACCACTGGCAATTGCGGAAAGTGCCCTTCAAGAAAAACAAGGTCTTCTGGAACTTTGCAACGCCACAAACAACCGGTCACCATCGTTTCGCGATGCAAAACGATTGGCTTTTCCCGTCTTTGTGCCGAATTAAACAATTCCAAAACTCCACTCAAAGTTGTTTTGCCCTGGGCGTCACGCGGCAAAGCGTCCACAAATCGCCAGCGCCGGGGGATAGTGACAGACTCAAAGTGCAGTTCAAGATGACGCTTCAGCTCCGCGATCACCCCTGCCCTGCCCTCTCGCGTAAAACACTCTTTGCCCTCGCCCGTCAATTCCATCGCCGCGCCAAGCAGTTCGCGTCCTGATTTCTCACTCGCCGGGAGCGCAAGAATTCGCCCGGCACTCACGAAAGAATGCTCGGTCAATCGCGATTCCATTTCGTCCAGGGAGACACGTTTCTCCAAAACTTTGACGACGCGATCATTTCGTCCCAGGAGGCGAAAGCTGTTCCCTTCTTCTGCCTGCACGCGATCGGTCGTCACGAACCACGCGTCTGGGTTTTCGAGACACGGCGATTGAACCGCCAGCAACTCGTTTTCAATCTTGATCGAAACATTCGGCAAAGGACGCCACGGCGCGCTTATCGATCCCTGCCGGCGATGCGCGATTCCGCCTGTTTCCGTGGAACCGAAAACTTCCACAGGGATGGAGGCTCCAGCCATTTCAATGGCGTCGGAGGTCTCCTTTGACAACGGCCCTCCCGAGGAAAAGATTGTCGTGTGCCGCACGTTGCCGCCAACCTGCCGAATCGCCTGCGGCAAATGACGCAGGTGCGCGGGCGAAGAAATAATTACGGCGGAATCACCCGCCAATTGCCCCAACAATTCTTCCCAGAAAACGAAATTGGTTTCGTAAAACGCCGCGCCGGAGCAGAGCGGCCAAAGCACTTTAAAAAGAAATCCGTAAATGTGCAGATGCGACACCGTGGCAAAGCGAGGGGCTCCCTGAGTTTCCATCCCCCATTGCAGTTGCAACGCGGCAATCTCGTTATCGAGCTGACGAAATGTCTTGGTAATCCGTTTCCGTTCTCCCGTGCTGCCGGAGGTGAACAATTCGACCGCCGTCGCTTCTGGAGCAGCTGATCTCGCGATCGCAACGGAGTTCCCACTGATCGCAAAGTTGCTCGTCACGTTTGCACCGTTTTGGGCCAAGCTGATCGTGGCAATCTTTTCCGGCGTCCCGTCTCCATCCGTTACGATTCCTCCAATAAACGGCAGCATCTGCTGCATCGTTCCCTGCCGCGTGTCCGGCGAAATCACCACCGAAATTCCCAACCGCCAACACGCGAGCAACGCCGCTGCAAATTGAAAGGTGGAATCAATTGCGAGCAACCATGGCTTCGATTCACCCACCGGCAATCGTCCCGCTATGCGTTCAGACAGTGCGCGCAGGTCGCCCCAGGTCCGTTTCGGTTCCAGGCAGACGATCCGATCCGCCGGGCACTCCGCCACCATCAATTGAGACACGGGAATCATGACGGATTTTTCGGCTCATTCCTCGGTGGAAAGAACCGACGCATGATCGGATCCGTTGGAAGTCCGATGTATCGGCGAAATCTCCAGTGCCGGTAGATAAATTCCCACGCAAAAAGAACGCCCATCAGTAGATACGTGATGAACCCGTTGTAAAGTCCCCACGCCTCCAGCGATCCCGACCAGATGGTCCACAACGCAATGCCACCGTTCAGGATAAAAAAGCCGACCCACAATTTTGTCGTGCGCCGACAATGGGCCATTTCGTCCGCCGTCAAATCTGGCACCTGGATGCGAGCGAAGGTTTCCACCGCACTGGGGCCACGGAACAAGGTAAATCCAAAGGAACATAGCAATGCCACCGACGTAAAAACCGGGAGGTATAAAACAAATTGCCGATTGTTCACTAGCGCCGACGCCACGCAGAGCAGGAACGGGGGTAGTAACATGAGACCGAGCCGACGCCTTTTCTCGCGATTCCCTCCCCAGATAAACCGCACAATCAATACACCGCCGAGAATCAAGCCGACAGTTTTGGGCGTATGCCGTTTGAGCCCGAGGTAGACAAGTATGGGATAGAAAATGGCCAGCAGGACGAACACCCAACCGACAAGACGGGCCAGTTTCATCCGTTCGGATTCAGCTTGGCATTTACCACTTCCACAATGTCACCGACGGTTCGCATGGACCTCATTTCGTCCTCGGTCAGAACCAGGCCTGTTTCCGACTTCAGTTTAATGGCAAGGTCCACGGCATCGAGACTGTCGAGATCGAGGTCGTGGTAGAGGTGAGCGCCCATCACCACTTTTTCCGGGGGAAGTTCAAACGTGCCGGTCAAGACCGAGAGCACCTTTTGGAATATTTTTTCTTTGGAGGTCATTGGTTGTTGACGTTTTTGGTCGCGCGGGTTCGCACCAGCTGCGCGAGGGTGCGGACACTTTGAAAGTGTTTGCTGTTTTCATCCTGGTCGCGACCGAATTGAATGCCGTACTTTCGCGCGACCGCCATGCCGAGCTCGAGAGCGTCGATGGAATCCAGCCCCAATCCGCCCTGGAACAAAGGAGCATCGGTATCGATGTCTTCGGCGGTAATATCTTCAAGATTAACCACCTCGACGATCAACTGTTTCAGCTCATTTTCCAACGGCTCACTCACGCTCATAACGGATCGGTGTTTCAGGGTATAAAGCGGGTTTTAGTAATCATGGCAAACCCTGAAGAGTCAAGGAGGGAAATGACTAAACGGTGTAATGACTTCGGCATGGCAAGAAAAGACGAGCATCAACGGCGTGCTGCCCAAAAGCCCAAGGTTGGCAGAGCCTACCCTGGGTAGAAATATCGCTTGGTAATCAACTACAACGTGGTTGCGTCGCACTTCGGTGTCCTGGAAAACGGAAACAAAAACCCGGGCAGTTTTCACCACCCGGGTTTGGAATGCAGAACGAATTGAAATGACGGCGACTATTGCTCCTCAAACCTGACCGCGTCAGCCACCACAATGGAACCCGCAGTGGTGTTGGCGGAAACGGTCACGGTATTGGCACCCGCGTTCAGGCTGTAAGTACCGAGCAGGTTCCACACGCCGCCGCCCGTCTGCTGATTCTTGGTGACTGCGGTCCCACCATTCACACTGTAGGGCGCGGTGGTGGTCCGATTCGCACCTTGGGCCCACCAGGCATAAACTTTATAGGTGCCCGTGTGGGCAAGGTTTGCCGTCCAGGTCGCGTCGAGCACATACCCCGTCGAGCGCCAGTGGAAGCCGGTGCCATACTGATCAGCGCCAGTCGTTGTCAAAACCCACGAACCGTTCATGGTGAAGCCCGGATCAGCATCGTCGACGATCACATTTTCCAGCGGATCAACAATGATTGTCGCTGTGGCTTTTGTGCCAAACCATTGCACGCCTTCCTGCACCATCTGCCAATCGAAGGAATACGTTCCCGGAGTGGTCGGCGCCGTGCCGGTGAAGGTGAAGGTGGCGTTCGCACCGGGAGCAACGCTCGCCGGCAACGCGACGCGCGTGAAACCCCACGTCGTGTTGTCCTGCGGCGTTTGTGAGCCGAGCTTGTAACCACTGGCGCTGGTCCAGGTCGTGGTACCGTTGTTATTCATGACCACCGTGGCTGAGAAGGTTTTGCCAGCGGTAACGTGAGCGGGCGCGGTATCGCTGACAGCGGACGCGTTGTTAACGCCACCGACATTGATGGTGAGCGTGTAAGTCGGGCCGAAATAAAGGTCATCGGCGTTATTCAAACGGGTATTCAACGTGTACGTGCCCGGCGTCGTCGGCGCGGTGAGGGTTTGCGTAAAGGTCTTCGATTGTCCCGGCAAAACGTTTGCTCCCATGGTCTTTTGGGTCCAACCCATCTGCGTGCCGCTCAAGAAATTGAGCGTGTAACCTTCCGTGCCGCCCAGTGCAATCCACGGTGTTCCGCCGCTGTTTTGCAACGTAATCGAATAAGTAAACGTTGCGCCCGGGGCGATCTGCGCGCCGTCCGCCGGACTTTGCGCCGTTTGGGTGCCGGTTTCACTACCGGTGATGTAACCCATGAACTTCGTCCAATCCCAGCTTAAGCCCGGGTCAGTGTGGCTGTTACAGTTTGGGTCCATGGATGGATAATTGGCGGCCATCCAGGTTCGCCATGCCGAAAATCTCTTTTGATCGTGACCGATGATGTGGTTGCGATCTTTGGGAATGCTGGCGCCATTGCAGAGATGCCGCTGCAGCGTGGCGGAATTCGCATACATTTCTTCCGTGAACCACGCGGGATTGCTGACAAAACCTTCGTGTTCGGTGCCGTAGCTCCAGGTATTCCAACACCGCGCATGCCAGGCGTAATAGGCTTCGCGCACTTGTTGATCAATATCGCCCGCCACATAATCAGTGGACGTATCTTTCTTGCCGTTCACCATGTAGTGAATGCTGACGCTGACATCGCAGCGATTGAGATAGGAAATGGTGGAAGCATAGTAACCTTCCATGTCGTGGATCACGGCGAATTTGTGGCCGTTCCCGGATGTGTACCATTTGGTGCAACCGGACATCGGACGATAAGTGGCCGGTCCGAAGTCAGTGCTGGCTTGAACCCCCGAGGTAGCGAGGAAAGCGCCGCCGAGCAGCAGGCCTATTTTCTGGATTTCAGGTGTTTTCATTCGATTTGTTCTGTTTTCAGCTTGGATTTTTGTTGCGGGGAAACGCCTTGCCTCGGAATGTTTTCTGCCCGGCAAAAAGCAGACGTACGCACAATGCATGCATTTGCGGTTGCTTGCGGGAATAGTGGGGAGTGAGGGCGATCGTAGAAGGGACCTTCCTTCTTGTCAAAGGAATACTACAAAGGCGATGGGGCAGTCCGATTTGGTAATGGAAGCTGCCGAATCACGAATTCAGCGACGGCTTGGGACGTTGGCCATTTCGCTAAAAAACGTGTAGAAGAAAAAGAGTGTATCGTTGAAACCTCATCATCAGTCACTTGCGAAAGGCTTTTCTGCGTAAAAGGTCATTTTTTGCGGCAAAATTTTTGCCTTATACGCGTAAAAGGTA
>CBHTTJ010000090.1:0-22279 GCA_966095605.1 uncultured bacterium
TCTGGATCAAGATTCATGACGCGGAAGTCGACTACACGGCGATGGGTTCGCCGGCGTACCTCGACTTTACCCTCGAGAATCTGCCCGCCAATTCCACGATCGGTATTGTCGTCTCAGCCGTGAATAACGGCGGCGAATCGGCCGTGTCGGAAGTGATTACGGTCACGACGCATTAAAAACCTCGGTAGGGACGCGTTCCACCGTCCCACTTCTCGCCAGAGATGCAGCATGATCCGGGGGTGTTGTCCGCTTACGCGGGCGATAGCCTTCGATCAATGAAAACAACGAGCACTACTTGGACGCGGGTGGAACGCGTCCTTCCCCTCCCAAAAAAAAGGGGACGCGTCTTGCGACGCGTCCCCTGCTCTTTTAAAACCGATTGGATTTTTTACTTATGGAGATGACGGCCTTTGAAGGTCAGTTCAGCGATGCCGGATTTGTCCAACTCGCCGATGCCTTCGGTCACCATCTTGTCGTACTGCTTCTTCGTCGCAGTCGCGAGCGGCAGGTTCAGGCCCTGGGCCTTCGCAAGTTTCAACGCAATACCGGAATCTTTCGCGGCGTGTGACGCGGAGAAGAAACAGGAGTGATCGCGTTTTTGCATATCTTCACCGTCAGTAACCAGCACGCGGGAATTGGCGCCGGTCTGGGAGAAGACTTCGCGGAGAATATTCAGATCAAGACCGAGAGCAGCGCCAAGTCCTAGACCTTCAGCGAGACCTGCGGTGTTGATGTTCATGACCATGTTTACGAGAGCTTTGACCTGGGCAGCTTTGCCGGCGCCGCCAATGTATTTGAGCGACGTGCTCATTTTTTCGAGGATAGGCTTCAGGCGATTGAACACCTCTTCTTTGCCACCGCACATGAGATAAAGGGAACCTTCGCGCGCCTGCGTAATGCTGGACGCCATGCAGGCTTCGAGGGAACTGGCGCCTTTGGCTTCGCATTTTTGTTCCACCCAGACGTGTGTCTCCGGGCTAATGGTGGCGCAGTTGATAAAGGCTTTGCCGCGGCAACGATTCAAAAGACCGCCCATGAAAATGGATTTCATCGCCTTGTCGTCGGTGACCACCGTAATGATCACGTCGGAAGCGCTTGTGACACCGGCGAGGTCAGCGGGGGCTTCGCATTGCAATTCCTGCGCGAGAGCTTCGGCAGCGGGACGATTGACATCATAAACAGCGGCGACCTGATAACCGCATTCCTTGAGGCGACGCGCCATGTTGGCACCCATGCGGCCTACTCCGACAAATCCAATTTTTTCAGACATATGTTTCTAGATATATGGTTTGATCTTCGTTGCTTGTGGGAAAGCGCGAAGTCTCTGAATTTTTTTTGGAAAAAGCAAATAAAGTTTCCCGAAGATCTCCGTGTTCCACCCAACCATTCACTGATAGACACGAATCGACACGAATTCAGAATCTACCGTGGGGTTTCCACCAAAAACACGCGAGAACGCCCTCTGAAATTTCAAAAAGGTTTTTTAAAATTCGTGTTTCGCGCTCCCTGTGCTCACCTTACGCCGCCATGAACGCGCGTTGTTCGATGACGCTGCGGCCGATTTCCAAAACCGTGGAGACGATCTGCTGAAGAGTGCCGGGATGGAAAGGCTTCATCAGGAACGTCGTGGCATCCACATCGTGGCGCATGCGGAACATTTCCTGGCTGCTGAGAGCGCCGCTGATGAGAAGAACCTTGGGCTGATAATCGAGCAACCCTTCGGCCACGGCATTTTCAATCGAAGCGGAAAGTTGATCGCCGGCCAGGGGCATCTGGACGTCGAGGATCAGAAGATCATATCGATTCGTCCGGACCCGTGCGTAGGCTTCGAGGGGATCGTTACAGGTTTCGACCTCATACGCATCTGTGCCACGGAGAATCAGCGAAATGATCCGGGTGATCTGTGGTTCATCGTCGACTACAAGAATACGTTTTTTCATGTTCGAATATATGTGCTTAACGATAGCATTATTTTTATCACATCTGAGAACGGTGAAAATCGGCGCACCAGCCAACGCAACGTCAGCATAGAGCAATTGCCTTTGTCGGGATTCGTCCGACACGAAAATGTCGACCCCACTGAAAGGCTTGCCAGCATTGGGTTTCGTGCTAGGCTCCGATCATTCCCATGCGCATCGCACACGTGCTCGTATTCTCTCTCGCTATTCTCTGCGTTGAGAAACTCTCGGCGGAAAATCTTCAAAATGGCGTCCGCGGAGTCGCCACCCGTGCTCCGAAAGAAATGAAAATCGACGGCGACCTGTCCGAATTCAGGAATGCCTTCTGTACACCGGTCGAATATTGGAATGATGACCTGCGCAACCGGGCTGCACAGTTCTTCTATATGTGGGACGACGAGGCGTTTTACGCAGCTTTACGCACGATCGATGCAAAAATTGCGAACTTCGCTCCGGACGATCGGCTTTGGGAGGGCGACGCAGTGGAATGGTATTTCGATACGCGTCAGAACGACACCTTTCGCAGCCATGATTGGCCGAAGGAACCGAATGCTGGCGCGGTTCATTGCTATTGGACCGGAATGAAGGATACCAACGTGCAGGCACGGTTCTGTTTGCGCCCCGGTTTTCTCGAAGCAATCCAGAAAATAGGCGTCGAAGTGGGTTCGAAGCGAACGAAAGTCGGGATGGACGTCGAATTCAAGCTGCCGTGGAAAAACTTTCCCGATTTCAAGCCAAAGAACGGCGCGATCATTGCCCTCGATGCCGAGCTTTGTTACAGCGACGGCGATCCGGATAAAAAGAAACATCGTGTCTTCCGTTCGTTTGTTTTCGGCAGCCCGTTATCCGTCCAACAGCCAGCGAACCTGAGTAAGATTCAACTCGTGGAAGAGTTTAAGCCGGAATACTGGGAACCATGCGGTGCTGTGATGGCCCCTTTTCGCTGCGACACGCCGTGGGGACAGGACACTAAACCCAATGTGAAAGGTATCATTTCTGTACCACCGAATCGGGATGAGATTGGAAAGATTGTTTTTCGGATTAACGACCTTAAAGGACGGCAATTGGGAGATTTTGAAGCGAAAATCGAAACGTTCGAGGCAGAAGGCAATTTTCGTCGCGCGATCGCGATGTGGCCCAGTGACCTGGCCCAACCTGGCGCACATCAGGTGACGGCGATTATTTACAGTCGAGAAGGAAAGGAATTGTCACGAATTGCCCCGCGTCTGGTGAGCGTAAACTGGGTTCCGGGATATTAATCGCTCTGTGCATCAAAAAGCACGGCGCTTTCCCGAAAAAGACTGATATTCTGCGATGGTGAAAAAGCTCCAAGACACCCGACTCGCGTTTACGCTGATCGAGTTGCTGGTGGTGATTGCGATCATCGCAATTCTTGCGGGCATGCTGCTGCCGGTGCTGACGAAGGTTAAAGAAAAGGGGCAACGGGCTCGCTGTATCAATAATCTGAGACAGATCGGCTATGGCACACAGATGTATGTGAACGATTACGGAGACGCGCTGCCGGGACCTTGCGGAGTCGTGATCAGCAAGCGATTTTATATCACCGATCGCAGTGGCATTGGCCCTGGTCCGATCGAGTTGCTCGGTTACATTGCGCCTTACATTGGATTGCGGCTTCCACCAAAAAATTCGGGAATTTATTCAACCGGAGAAGTAGCCATCTGCACGTCGTTCGCACAGGCGACCAAAGGAACCAATCCTTACAGCTACATAATTAACCAGCACATCACCAACACACTGACGCCATTGGATGTGGTGGATTATCCTTTTGGCCGAACCGATCCCAATCAGATACCCATTGGGATGGCGAATGCACCGGTAAAACTGGCGACGATCAAAAATTTAACGACTGCGTGGATGGCGATGGATATGGATCAGACTGTAACGTCGTTAACAGGATACGGTCTGCCCAAGAAACCAGTGCATGGGAATCCGTATTGGAATCGACTCTATTTGGACGGTCACGTCGCGGCGATAAAAGATCGCTCTGACTTTTACACACCCTAGACGCTATTTAATTCGCGCAACTGGTGCAGGATTGTTCCTGGTCTTCGAAGTTGTGGTCCCAGTTCGGATCCAGGCCGAGGTCCTTGAGCATCTGCAAATCTTTTTCCACCGGTTGATTTAGCGTTGTTAAATAATTACCAACCATCAAAGCACTGGCCCCGGCGGTAAAGATCATGCTTTGCATGTCGCGAAGATTCATCGTCCGACCGCCGGCAATCATAATTTCCTGGCGCGGGAGGATGAATCGGAAGCACGCGATAGTCTTAAGAATCTCCATCGGCGGTAGCTGCGGATAATTTTCGAAGGGCGTGCCTTTGATAGGATTGAGGATGTTGATCGGAACAACGTTGGCGCCAATTTCCCGTAAACTCATAGCGAGATCACAACGGTCCTCACGCGATTCGCCCATGCCGATAATGCCGCCAGAGCAAATCTTGATACCCGCGTTTTTCAAATACTGGATCGTAGTCAGACGATCTTCAAACGTATGCGTGGTGCAATGGTGCGAGAAGAAATTCTTCGAGCTTTCGAGATTGTGGCCGTAACATTCGAGGCCTGCTTCCTTCAAACGATCGGCAACCTTTTGGCTTTTGATTAAGCCGAGCGAAGCATCGGGACGAGTCTTGCCACTGGCTTTCATCTCACGGATACGATCGCAAACCTCGTCGAGAATAGGTCCTTCGTTCAGACCTTTCCACGCAGCGACAAGCCCCACGGCTGTCACACCGTTCTTGTTGGCTTCATCAGCCGCTTCCATCATCGGTTCAGGATCAATAAATCCATACTTGGGTGAACCCGTTTGATAAAAGGAAGACTGGGCACAGAAGCTGCAATTTTCGGAGCAATTGCCGGCCTTGGCATTGACGATGGAACAGAGATGAATCTTGTTACCTTTAAAGTGTTCGCGGATGCGGTTCGCCCAGGAAATCAGGTCAAAAATATCGGCATTGCTGTCGATATTGAAAAGCCACAGCGCGTCCTCGCGAGAAATCTTCTCTCCATTTAACACTCGTTCGCCGAGCGCTGAGATTTTCTGTCGATTCGTCGCGTCAACCACGTTGGAGCTCATGGTTGACGAGAGTATCAGTCCAAAAAAATTGTGCAAGCGGGAGAATCGTCCGCTTGCACAACAACGAAATGAATCTGAGAAACGCGCGAACGTTATGGAATAGCCGGATTGTAGGCAGGAACGTTTGTTTGAGAATAATCCCAGACATCGTCCCATCTGGCTTGCTTGACCCATGCGGAGTGGCCATCACAAAAAGTCATGTTTCCGCCGTCTTTTCCGTGATTGTCATCCGAAGAATCCGGATGATTATTAACATCGGCGGGATTCCCCGTGGGAAAAGTGTCGTCTTCGTCTACAATGAGAAAGGTATCCGCTGGGCGCAATACGGTGCGCTGCGTTTTCTTCGGACCATTCTTTCCGTGAAAGCAACCGAGGACTTCATAGCTGTGTCCCACCGTCGCAGACTTATGTTTCGCCTTTGTGATAAGGTCTTTTAAAACTGTGGACGGTGGATTTGGTCCGGTTGCGGTAGTCAGGCTGACAACATTCTTTGTGCTGGGACAAACAAACGTTTTTACTCCAGAAACGTACTTGGAATACATCCAGGACAAATCGTCGTCCGAATCGTCCCGGTCAGATCCTGCGACGTCATTCGCCACCGCCCAGCTATAAAACGTTAAGTGCCCATTGTTTTCTTCGGCATACATTTGCGATCCCAACCCGATCTGCTTCAGATTGCTCAGGCAATTAATGCGATTCGCACGCTCCTTGGCTTTGGCCAAGGCAGGCAAAAGCATCGACGCCAAAATCGCGATAATGGCAATCACGACCAACAATTCGATAAGAGTGAATGCCATATTGGAGGATCTTAGACTTCGGACGGCAGGAGAGTTTTTTTGTGACATAATAAGCAACGGCGTTTGAAGGAACAGCCCATCTGCATTCGGCCACCCCAAATGCGAGCGCGGATCAAGTGGCACTTGGGAGGTTAACGCTCTATGTATTAATTTCTTTCCAAAAAGTCAAACCCAGAAGGGCGTCTTGAAAGAATTTCGTGAGCGCTTTTTCCGTTTCCCAGAAGGTCCTCGCGTCCCCTTCCCTATCGAAGCTGTTGCTTCAGAAATGCCAGGACTTTTCCTTCATAAGCGGTCCTTGCAAAACCATGAAGATCCTCGTGTGCTGCTCCCTCAACTGGCCAGAATTCCTTTGGATCCGCCGCTACCCGAAACAGTTCCTGAGCTTCGGTAAATGTCGTGTGACGATCTTTAGTCCCGGCGATGAATAATTTTGGTACCGGCAACGTTTTAACCTTTTCGATCGGTCGCAGATCATCCGGATCACACCCGATGCGAGGTTTTATTTGGACCGTCAGCAACGGGGCGAACAGAGGACCAAGCGGTCCAGCGCGCATGGACAATCGGTCGGCCACGGCCTGTCGAATCGTCGGAAAAACCATCTCTAAAACGAGGGCATCGATCTTGAGGGGAGGATTTGCCAGAACTGCGGCTGCGCCGCCAAGGGAGGTTCCTAAAACCGCGATTTTTTCACCTGGAGCTTTCTTGCGAACGAAATCAATAGCTGCCCGGGCATCATCGCTTTCCAAAAAACCAAAGGTGATCCGTTGACCTTCACTTTCACCATGCGCCTGAAAATCGAACATCAAGACGGAATAACCGGCGGCGTTGAGAAATCGACCACGACTCAACATACTGCTGCGATTTCCCCGGACACCGTGCATGAGGACAACAACACCTTGATGCGCTTTTCCCGGGACAAACCAACCGCGCAATTTCGAGCCGCTATAACTTTTGAACTCGACCGTTTCGCCAGCAACATCGGAAGGCAGGTCGCCGACAAACTTCTGCTTTGGAGCACAGAGACTGGCTCCCATCAACCACGCCACAACAAGCCCCGCCAGAAAACAGCCGCCGCTGATCGCGCCAATTAACCGCCATTTCCTTCGCAACACAGCGATCATGCGAGCAGACCATCAATGGCTTGCCCTTTGCCATCTTTCGTCACATAGACAGGCCGGCCTTCAGTGACATAATTATGATCCGCGGGGATGCCAAGCGCTTTGTAAATTGTGGCGCGGGTATCGTCGAGGTTCACAGGATTTTCGACAGCCAACATGGGATGTTCGTTCGCCGTTTTCCCGTAAACGAAACCCTTTTTGAAACCGCCTCCAAAGAACGTCATGCAATTGCAACTGCTGAAGTGACCGTGGAAGCCATACATTTTTTCATTTTCAATGACGAGGTTTTCTCCGGTATTTCGTTCCGCAAAGCCTTCAGCTTCCTTACCCGCGGCTGGCGCGCTCGCAATGGTACGCCCGAATTCTGTCATGATGCAAACGAGAGTGCGTTCGAGCAATCCACGTTCATCCAAATCTTTAATCAGCTGAGCGATCGGCCCGTCGATCTGCTTCTTCATTTCCGTCATGCGCTTCTGTCCGTTCTCGTGCATGTCAAAGCCTTTGAAAGGCCCGTATTGATATTCCACCTGGACAAAACGAGCACCACGTTCCACGAGGCGACGCGCCAACAGCAGGCCATTTCCGAAACGACCGCCGTTGTAGTAGGAATGGTCGAGCTGTTCGTCCGCCGTAATTTTTGGCTGATAGGCCGCGACGAGTTCCGGTTTTTCTTCTTTAAAATCAAACGCCTTTTTCACCGGCGAATCCATCATGGCACGCGCTTCATCCATGACTTTCAAATAGTCCTGCACCTTGCGCGACTCCTGCAGTTCACGCGGGCTTAAGCCGGTCAGTCTCTTTAACAATTCCTGTCGTTGATCGAGTCGATCCATCTTCATTCCCGCGAAGGCACTCAAGGTTTCCAATCCTTTAGCCGGGTCAGGAATCATAAATGGCGCGTGATTTACCCCGTAGAAGCCGGGTCCAATATATTCGTTGATAAAAAGCTTTTCCTCATCGGACGTATCGATATCCCGGCCAATGTAGATGTAGGGAGGAACTGTTTTTTCCCGACGCCCCAGCGAACGGGCGACAACGGACCCGATGCTTGGAATTTTGACGCCGGAAGGAAAAAGATAGCCGGTCATCATGTAGTACTGCGCCTTGAGATGCACCGCGCCGAACTTTGTCTCATTGGTAAGGCTGCGCAGAATGGTACCATGCTTCATCTGTGCCGCTATATTATCCATTCCTTCCCCAAGGAAAATTCCGTCGGCGGATGTTGGAATTGGCGCACATGTCCCGAGAAGTTCATTGCCTTTCATCCCGCCACGAAAAGGAGTAAACTTCTTTGGATCCCACATGTCAGTTTGCGCCATCCCACCCGGAAGCCATATGAGAATCATCGCGTCAGCTTTGGGCGTTAACTTTGTTTTGGAGGCGGTATCCCGGGATTCTGCGGCGAAACTCGACAGACCAAGTCCCGCGGTTGCGACAGCGCTTGCCTGGAGGAAGCGCCGACGTGAAATGCTGGAAGCCATGCGCAATTGTTACGCTATGGCACGAGGATTTTCAACTGACGAACGCAGAACAGGTCATCGATTCTCCAAAATTCGATAGAATTTCGCCGTCGCCGCATTCGTCTCGATGAAGTCAAAGGCCGTATTGGTGGAGACATTGGTTTTAATCGCCGTCCAAGCTGCCTGATTGGTGGAAAAATTGGTCGTGGACTGCACGAAGTTTGTTCGCGTGAGACGCAAACCCGTGACATGAAACTGCAATTGGTTTGAGATTTTCGCCACGCTCGAAACGCTAATGGGTGTGAATACCGGATTGACCGTGATCGTGGCGTTTGTGGTCACCGCCGTATTGATACCATCACTCGCGCTAAAGCTGACTACGTATGGTGAGGCGTAAGACCTGCCGTAAACGGGAGTCCAGGAAAACGATCTGCTATTACCAGAACCGGTTAACGTTGCGCCGCTGGGCAAATTGGTGGAGGTAATCGTCAATGCATCCGAATCGGTGCCGACAACGTTGAAATTCAACGCAGTATTCTCGTTAACACTAAAAGGACTCGGCTGACTTAAAGCGATCGTCGGCGCCGCATTGACTGTAATCGGAATGGAATTTGTAGCTTTGGCCCCAAGATTATCCATCGCTACCGCGGAAAGAGTATAACTGCCCGCCGAAAGATTTGTTGTCGCGCTGTAAGGCGATGAGTTGTCGACGGAAAGCTGGTTGGCCCCGACAAAAAATGTAACGTTGGAAATCGATCCGTCACTGTCGCTGGCACTGGCATTAATGGTGATCGAAGCATTTGCCGCAATGACGGCATTACTCGCGGGGCTCGTGATACCGACCGTTGGCGAGACATTCGCCAGGGCCACGACCATCACCAATCCTGTCATTCCCGAACTCGCATGTCCTGGCACAATGCATTGATAAGGGAAATTTCCAACAGAGTTAAATTGATGTGAGCAAGATGTGGAAACGCTGCCATTACCGCAAATGGGATCTGAGCCAGTGCCCGTCACTGTATGGCTTCCGCCGGTATTGCTAAATACGACCGTGTCCCCCGGATGAATGGTGACGGTCGTTGGACTATAAAAAAAACTACCGAAGCTGACGTTTGTGGTGATCGCACAAATTCGGGCGGGCGTAAACGCCGCAAATAGAATGAGAAATAAAAATAAAGAGATTGGATTTACCGGAACGGAAGGACGCAGTTTCATCGGGTACACTTTTCGAGTTCAACCAGCATATTAAACACTCACGGCGAAGACGATTTTATTCGCACGACAAGCGGCGGTTTCCCGTATGAGTAACGAAGAGCGATTTGGTTCCCATGCTTCCCATATTTTTCTGACTACAAGCTCAACGTAATCATCCCAAAGATCGTATGCGCGGTGAAATCATTCGCACCGCCGCTGCTTGGTTCGTAGTAGCGGTAAAAACCATACTTTGCACCCACCCCTACCCCATTCTTAAATTGGTGTGTAATTCCGGCTTCAGCGGCATGCCGATCGTAAATCATCCCAATGGGGAGCCCCGTGCCCGCGATGTTGCCTTGTCCAAAATCGCCGGCGGAAAAGCTATAAGAGGCTGTCAAATCCGTATTCTCACCCAAAGCGTAGGTGGCACTTGAGAGGACACTATAAACATCGCCCTGCCATGAACTCAGATAATTAGCGCCATTTTGTGCTGTTACGGTCCGTGAATTGGAATAGGAAAAAGTCGACGAAAGATAAAGTCGCCGAGTAGGGGTCAGAACGAGGTTCACGTTGTAGATGTGTTCATCGTAGTTACCGGCGAAAATCGAACCTCCCGCCGGTCCTCGTGTCGCATTTTTGTAATCAGTCGCCAGAAGCGTGTAACTCAATGTTGTTCGCAGCCAGGAGGTCGGACGGATCACGACACGTGGTTCGATCTCGTCGGTGATAATATCCCGAGCCAGTAGGAATCCAGGGTACCCCAGACCACTCGGTGTGAAATGGGTGATGTGCGTGTAATCGGTGTCTTTGTCGCTTCGTTTGTAATGAGCACCAAACGAAACGCGCTGCCATGGTGAAGTATCGAAGCCAACACGATATTCCCAAAGGTGAATATCAGCGTCAGTGTCACGCCGGAATGGTTCGAAGCCGCCAATCTGTTCTTCAAATCGACTCAGAGTTTCCTGCTGCAACCGGGTTTCGGCGTAAAGGGTCGTAAACGGAATTTTAGTAAAGCGCAGAGAAACATTTTCCCGAGCAACCGTATCATCAAGGTTACCTTCGTTACTGACGGGAATCAAAAAAAGCGGCGGGGTCGCCGGATTGCCGAAAGCAAAGTTCGCATCGCCCATGGATCGTTGGCGAGTCCATTCTCCCTGCACACCAGCAGATAGACTCAAACCTTCCCACGGGCCGAATAAACTTGCAGCACTTCCCGAATGAGTTTCCCGGTCCAAAAGAATCTGGTCACCGAACCACTGGTTGCCGGTGGCGGGCGCGCCAGTCGCTGTCACGGTGTTCAGTTTGAGGGAAGCATCGCCACCCAGTTTTGAATAAAGATATCCTCCCGACGCGAACCACCAATCGGTCACCTGCTTGTTAATGTGCAGCGTATTCACACCCGAAAGTTGCTTTTGCTCTTCTTTAATTAACTCGATAGCGTTCGGGGTTGGTCCGAGCGAGTGGCTTGTTACATTGCGCCGACTGGTCTCCAACTTATAGAACTCCACCCTGGCGGTATCTTCCAAATACCACCCGTTGATTTCGTGATGGATGTTCAGCTTCAAGACATGGGTGCTCTCATCAATATTTTTTTCTACTGGAAAAATGTTCCGAACGTCCGTCGGAGTGACAAATGGCGATAACGTGCCAATCGGCCCCCATTGCAACGTCGACTTGTTTCCCTGCCTGAATTGATATTCGTACCCGACGGTAAGCTGGGGCATATCCGGAACAGCCAAACCGAAATCGACCCATGCATGTCCCACGTCCAGGTGAAGATCACGGTCCAGGCTGAATGAATTGGTCGGCAGCAACGGTGCATATCCGCCGCTATCATCATAGTAGCGTTGGTATTGTTCGTAACCCAAGTGCATGAAACCGAAGTTTTTGCGCGTTGCCAGCACGTTGACCTTCACCCCGTTGTCGTCTGAAAAAACATGTCCGTCCACGGCAACAGTCACATCGTCCGCTGGAGTATCGCGAAGGAAAAAACGTTCAACGCCGCCGGCTGCATGTTCCTTGCGCCAGAACTGTTCTCGAAAAGCGCGTTTGTCTCCATTGATAGTCGTCCAACGGATACTTGGAGTAACAGAAAAACTTGGTTGCGGTTCCGGCTCTGCCGGGAAAGTTGCTCCCTGATCGATCCACGCCCGCAACAAAGAAATTTGATCCTGTGTCAATGCGGGTGCTTTCCCTTCCGGCGGCATTACAAATTCCTCTGAAATACCAGCCACATAGTGAATCAGAGGACTTTTTCCGCTGTCACCAGGAACAATGTCTACGCCATTTTCACCGCCTTTAAGCGCCGCCATCCGGCTGGTGAGATCAAAGTCGCTTTTCGGTTTCTCCGAACCATGGCACTTGTAACAGGACTGTTCAAAAATCGGCTGAATGTCCCGATTGAAATCAATGGTTTGCTTCGCCGGCGAAGGAAGCTTTTCCTCGTGCACCGGCCCGGCAAATGAAGGAAGGACAGGACACAGGCAAGCGAGGAGAACGCAGGAGATTTCTCCCGCTCGTCGTGTCCTGTTGGCTGATGGATTCATCAATACTTCAGCTGCACATCAACATTGGAACCATGAACTGCGGTGTGACAACCCGCCGACCAGCAGGTTGCCCGTTTCAAAAATTGCGTGTGATCAATGGTGCCGATCAGAACCTTCCCGGTTCCAGCGGCAACGCCCTGGTTTTGCGCATGGCAGCGCAGACAAAGGTTTGCGTCCTGTTGCACCAGCATTTTTTTATTCATGGACCCGTGCGGGTTGTGACAGACGGCGCAGCCTTCGCGAAGCGCTTCGTGTTCGAAAACAACCGGACGAGTCTGTTCCGGGTGACATTGGGCACAACCTTCATTCACACGGGCCATGGCCAAGCCAGCAGAAGCAGGTTTAAAAGCATCCATCCCGTGCGGATCATGACATTGCACGCAACTCATCTTCCCTTCGACTAAAGGATGATGTTGAGGAAGATTGAATTCCGCGTGTGTTTCCATGTGGCATTGAAAACAAGCGCTTGGATCTTTCCCTGGATTCACAATTAGCCGAGCACGATCTCGTGGAGCTGAGACGTGCTTGCTCCCTGGCCCGTGACAAGATTCACATCCAATTACGTCACCACTAACAGAAGCATCCCGGAAATGCGCCCGCGAATGGGGGCTCATGTCAAAAACGCGGGTAAAGTTCGTATGGCACTCGGAACAGACCTTGTTGCCAACAAAAACCGCTCCCTCCACCTGCGGAAAAGCAATGACTTCACGCGAAAGCGTTGAACACGACGTCATCAGCAAAGTAATACTCGATAAAACGACGAGAGCGACGACCACCACTGGAACACGAAGCAGGGTGAATCGTCGCTCGGGATTGTTTGGCGGTTGTTCGGGCATGAGTTAGGGCTGCACTTCCTACCGCTGCGGCGATCGGTGTCGCCATCGGTATGTGGGAAATCGATTTCGATTTTGGCGTAAACGGGCAGGAACGAGCAACGGATTTCTGCGAAACCCAAAAGAATGCTCCAGAAAAATAGAAGTGACTTTGACCAATACTTTGAATTCAACGGAAATCCATTGCTGAATCGGCAGCCAACGACGGCGCGCCTGCGATTTGGAATCATTCTTTTGCACGCTCATGCACGATAAGAGGTGCAGCACGCTATTTGGTTCCCCAAAAAATTTGATTCCAGGAAAATATTCTTTTCGCCCCCTCTTCAGAAGCGATGTTAACCTGTGCAGCGAAAAAGTCGGGAACCAGAATGGCCCAAGACGACTCATATAAGAAAGGCAGAGCGGAACTGGATTTCGAACATCTGGTTAATGCTCATTATGCGCCGCTTTATCGGTTCGCGTTGAGCCTGACGCATTCCGAAGACAGCGCCTGCGATCTCGTGCAAGAGACGTTTGCGGTGTGGGCGGTAAAAGGACATCAATTGTTAGACGTGTCGAAAGTTAAAACGTGGTTGTTCACCACTTTGCACCGGCGTTTCCTGGAAACACACCGGCGCGCGGTGCGTTTTCCTCACCTTGAAATTGCTTCTGCGGAAACGGAGCTTCCAAACATTGATCCGGAAGTGGTGAACCGCATTGATTCGCAATCTTTGGTCCTCCTTCTCGAGAAAATTGATCCAATCTTTAAAGCGCCTGTCGCATTGTATTATCTGGAAGATTACTCATATAACGAAATTGCCGAGGTCCTTGATATTCCGCTTGGAACGGTGAAATCCCGGATCGCACGGGGATTGAATGAATTGAAGATTCTGTTTTTGAAGACGAAACCCGCACGAAAGGAGGGGCTTCGATGACACATTTAGAGGCCAAGCGAACCCTCTCGATTTATCGCCCCGGCATCGACGACAACGATCCTGAGGTCCGTGAAGCACTGTGTTTGCTGGAAACGGATTCCGAGCTGAAGGCATGGTTTGAAGAGCATCAACGGTTCCAGAACACCGTTCGGACCAAGTTTCAAAAAATCGCGGTACCGACCAGACTCCGGAGTCGAATTCTTGCGGAACAGAAGGTTGTCCGTCCGTCATTTTTCTCCAAATCAAACATCGCCATCGCAATTGCTGCCGCGATTATCCTCTTTATTGGAATCGGCGTTCTCTTTCACTCCAGGACCTCCGATCATTTTGCAGATTACGAAAGTCGCATGGTTCGTGGCGCCCTCCGTGAATATCGGATGGACCTTGTCACCAATGATTTGGCCCAGATTCGTCTCTCGATGGCTTCGCGCGGAGCTCCATCGGAATTTTTTATTCCCAAAGGTCTGTCAAATCTCCGGGTGGTCGGCGGCGGCGCTTTGAAGTGGCGTAGCAATCCCGTAACGATGGTCTGTTTTGATCGCGGCGACAAACAGATGCTGTTCTTTTTTGTTTTAGACCGAACAGCAGTAAAAGATTTTCCCGCCCAAACTCCAGCGATCCGGAAAATCAGCCGCCTGCAATCGGCGAGTTGGACAAAAGGTGATAAAGTCTACGTCCTTGCCGGTCCCGAGGATCCGAATTTCGCGCAGAAGTATCTTTAAGTCTCTTCGTTCCAATTCTAACGAACGTATTGGAATTCCGGGCTCGTGAAAAGTGCCCAGAACAAATCACCGACGGCCTCTTTCGTTGCCGCAGTCCCCTGCTCTTTCTCTCCATCGCGGACCGATGATTTTATTGTCGTGAGAAGATAATTGACCGCCAATGTGCGCTCATTTTTGTTCGCCGACCGGCTGAGTGCAGTCCAATAGACATTCTCGACAAGCTTCTCCGCTTCGTTCGAATCAGCGCCAGATTTCGAAAATTCAGCGATAAATTCATTCAGCCTATCACCTTCATAAACCAATTTGTGAAGTTCTGCTCCATTCAATAATTCCAATGATTGAACAACCGCCACATCATCCGACCGGCTCGTGGTCACTTCGTTGTGAGCCGGCGGACGCCCGAGCGATCGGGTCAATGGACTGGACGCTTTATCCAGATACGTTCGTTTTTCGTTCTTCCATGATTTGGTGGTGGTGAATCGGATACTGTCGATAAATTGTTCGGCCGTGACACGACGGAGCACCGGAGAACGGAAATAGCGCGGTTCCTTTGGCTTTTGCACATCGAAATGATCTTCGCGCTCAGGATTGTAAGCCAACTGATAGGTCTGGCTGTTCAGAATCAAACGAACGGTGTGCTTAATATCGTATCCACTGCGAATGAAATCCTGTGACAGCCATTCCAAAAGTTCCGGGTGGCTGGGCGGTTGGTCCAGGCGGAAATCATCCACAGGCTCGAACAACCCCAGTCCGAGATACCGCTTCCAAAGACGGTTCACAATTGTCTTGGCAAACCGCGGATTCGTTGGATCCACCAACAATTGCGCAACGCGATGCAGTCGATTCGTCAGGTCTTTGGGTGCTTCCGAGGAAAGTCCCGGCAGGTCGAACGGAAATTTGGCATCGATCATCTGACCACTCTTCTTTTCGCAGCGGATCAGCTCCAGATCGTGCGGAGCAAACATGCCTGCGAATGCAGCAAAGCGTGCCTGGGGCCACTCCTTGTTGAGGAAATGACTGTGACAACTGGCGCACTTCATTCCGGTTCCAAGAAATACCTGGCCAACATTCGCTGCGGTTTGCAAGGTTTCCATATGTTCCTCGCCCTTGATGTAAGCGCTGACGACCCGATGGCCGTTCGGCTCGTAATATTTTGGCGCTCGATAACCCGGAAGCGTTGGATCCATCAATTCCGCGACGAAAAGGTCGAAAGGTTTGTTCTTTTTGAAGCTGTCTAAAATCCAGTCCCGGTGATTTCCACGTGAACCAATCCCACCATTAACGTCAGTCGTTGAACTGCAAAGCGCTTCTTCCCAGAACGGAGCCCAATGAGCGGCATAATCCTCTTTGCGATTTAACAGCTCGTCGATGAGTTTTGCGCGCTTGTCCTTACTGGTGTCTGAAACAAATTTTTTTGCGGCGTCGGCAGACGGAATTAAACCAATAACGTCGAGATAAACCCGACGAATAAAAATCGTATCATCGCACGGGACAGGATTCTTTTTTGACTCGGGGAGTTTTGCTTCTGTCCACTTTGCAAAAATAAATCGATCAATCGGACTTGCTGTCTGTGAACGGCTATTTTCCGGAATCGCGGGAGCTGCGGGAAGAAGCGTCGTGCGAAATTGACGGGTCAAGGCAAACCGTTCTTCCGCCGAAAGATTGTCGTAAAGCAACCTATTCAAAATCTTCTGCGCCTCAGCATTAAGATTTCCCGCTGGGTTGTTCTCGTCTGTCTTAGTTGCAATCTGGTTCGAATCGTCCACCGCCCCAGCCGCAATCCACGAACGAATCAGATGCACCTCGTTCTCGGAAAGCGCTTCGCTTCCTTTCGGCATCTGTGGGCCATCCGCCAGACCGCGAATGTATTGCACCACGGCACTTTCATCCGGTTTCCGGGGAACAACGCCAGGACCCGCTTTCTTTCCTTTTTCGAAAAGGGCCTTGACGGTGGTCGCATCGAACCCACTCTTTTTGTCTTCGGGGGAATGGCATTCGATGCAGTTGTTTACGAGGATCGGCTTTATGTCGCGAGTGTAACTGACTTTCGGGGCTTCCTTGAGATCGATTGGGCGAACCTTGATTCCGGTTTTCTTTTTTTCGGCAGCCAAAGCAGGAAAAATGATTGCAGGCAACAGCCAAAGCCCTAAAGCCGTTGCCAATAGTCGTGTTCCGGGCCAGTTCATGTGATTCAAGATATTGGACGTAATGATCCCATTAATCAGTCAGAAAATTACGTCGCTCGGCTACAAACCGAGTTCGTAACAAATCAACTCCCGCGCATCGCGAACGTAGAATTTCCCATTCGCGTAAGCAGGATAGTTCCAATTCTTGCCGCAAACCTGCAGACGCCCCAGTTCGGCGTATTTCGTAGAATCCGCTGCCACCAACACCAACTCGCCGGTATCAGTCAGCACGAGGAGGTGGTTACTGATGGCGATCGTCGATGAATTCTCTTTTCCAAAACCCGGGTTCGACCATTTGGTCTGCCCGCTTCGAGCATCCGCGCAAATAAAGTCTTTGTTGGGTCCCTGGCCAAAAAGAAAGTCGTTCACGATCACCGGCGTCGAAAGATTAATTTTCAAGTCCGGGTTCGCCCATGCTTTTGCCACTTCCAGTTTCCCGTCTTTCTTCGTGATTCGAAAACCCTGCAGGCCAACCGTGTGGGAATTAACAATCACCGTGTCTCCGAAAATCACGGGGGTCGCCGCGTGACGCTTCGCCGCCGTCCGCAACGGCACACGCCAAAGCACTTTTCCGTCGACACGATCAAAACCAGCCAGAGAATCCGCGGAGAGATAAACGACCTGCTTGATCCCGGCGATGGTCGCAACCTGTGGCGATGAATACGCCGCTTCTTCGTCGCCCGATTTCCATTTCAGTTTCCCGTTAAGTTTATCAAGACAAACCAGCGTCGCTCCATCAGTGGCACCGACCGGAACAATGATTTCTCCAACATCAATAAGGCAGGAGCCGTTGTTTCCGCGGCGAGAGGCCGTTCCCTCTTTCGCCTTGCTGCCAAGAAATTTAACACCGAAATCTTTTTCAAAACTCATTCCCCAAACCACGTGGCCGTCCTTCAAAGACAAGCACCGCAGCTCCCCGTTGCATGAAAGGACATAGGCATAATCTCCATCAATCAGGGGCGTGCTACGCGGCCCTGCGCTCCATTCGTCTGCATAACGCGGGGCAATTTCGGATTTCCAAATTTCTTTTCCGGTGTTCGCTTCTACGAGATGAGCCACTTCCTTCTCTCCATTCTCATCGAAGTAAACGAGGCTTTCGCCGGAAACTACAGGGGAGGAGAAACCGCTGCCGATGCTCTTTCGCCAAAGGGGTTTAAGGTCTACCGACAGTCTATCGATGGGTTTGCCGTTTTGAATCGCGTGTCCATCTCGCTGCGGCCCGAGCCACTGAGGCCAATCGCCGGTCGCGCCAAAAGATGTCGCTACGGAAAGAATGAAGATGATGAAGTGCTTTCGCACGCTGCCGACTCTACCACGCCCCGTCAGCGAGAATCGAGACCGCATTACGCGCCAGATCTTCCGCCATCAAGGGAACAGCCTGCCGTTCTGAACTGGCAAGGTCGGCTCCGACACGAATGCTGGTACGTCCCGTGACGGGTCGAGTCCACAACACTTTTCCAGTGCTGCGCTCCGTCGCGGTGATATCCGCGGTCATATACAGGTAATAATCGCGAACCGTGCGAGTATCGTTTGGATTGAAGGAAAGTTCAGAGCGATGAAACAGCGTAATCACGCCATTCACAATGATGTCGCCGTCGTCGTGCGTATCGAGTTTGAAAGTTCCGTCCTGTTGCACCCGTTTCCGAATCGCGTTACTGACGTAATCGGTCAGGCGCGGTTCCATCGTTTTATTTTGAAATGGATTGATCTGAACGGATTGGTTTCCGGCCGGTTTGCCGTTCGTTGGACCGAGATGATACCCGGCGCAACCGCTAAGCAGAAAGCTCACGCTTAATGCGACGAGAGCAAAAACAGTTGAGGTGACGAACCGCATTCTGCGCAACAAAATGTTCACTGCTTTGGCCATGTTCAGGATTTATTTCGAAGCAACCTTCGTCCCGCGCTTCTTCAACTCATCAATCTTCTTACGGGCTTCACCGGCGAGCGGTGAGCTTGGATCGCGCAAAAGCACTTCGTTATAATAGACCAGCGCGCCATCCCATTTTTTGCGCTTTTCGTAAAACTTCGCGATTTGGAAACTGCCACGCGCCTGTTCCGATTTCAAACTCGCAATCTTCTTTTGCGCTTCCGCCACCCGCGAATCATCCGGATAGAGCACAGAGAAATCGCTGAACGCGGAAATCGCCTTACCGGCGGCACTTTGATCGTATTCAGCGGTCCTCGCTTCCTTTTCATAGGCGAGCCCGGCGCGATAAAGAGCATCTGCCGCAACTTCCGGCTTGTCACTGTAACGATCCGCTGCACGTTCATACGCTTTCACCGCGAGTCCCCATTCCTTTTGCTTTTCACGGGCGGTGCCGATGTTCATCTGCGCTTTTGGAGCGACTTCAGCGTAAGGTCCGTTCTTGATGATCTTTTCGTACATGTCGGAAGTCTTTTCCATCGACGGGAACACAGGAATGTAGCCAAACAAACGGAACCATTGACCGGCGAGAAAACGGTTGGCGATCTCGAACTGACGCACCAACACTTCGTTGTAGTTCTCTGCCTTGGGATATTTTTCCAAAACGAGTTGGTATTGTTTGAAGGCCTTTTCGTCCTTCTTCCGCGCTTCGTAGCAACGACCCATTAAGTATTGGGCCTGAGGAGCATAATCCGAGAGCGGCCATTGCTTCACCGTGCGACGAGCCGCTTTGAGAGCCGTGCCGTAGTCTTTTCGATCGAAAGCGGCCTGGGCCACTTCCAACTGGTCTTTCGCGCGCGCGCGGTTCCACTTACCTTCGGTTCCAGATTTTTCGTAGGTCCAACCTTCACCGGGGCGGAAAATCAAAGGCGCGGGGGAACGAAACGGAAAAGCAACAACACAAAATAAAATTAATGCGAGTCGGATAGACCAACGATTCATGGGCGCAGACGGTAACGAAGTGACTTCAGCACGTCAATGCCGCGTATCAGCGGCTTTGTTGGGAAGAGCACTCACTCCAATTTGATGATCGAATACGTTCCGTTCCCGACGAAGGCATTCGTCACCCCACCCTGCTCTATTTGCAGCGCAATCTCGGCTTTGGCTTGTTTTGCATCGACGGAAATCCTGCCGGAAACAATCTTCACCGGCATCGCCACCTCCGTAGTTAAAGTGATTTGGGCGGGTGTATAAATCTCCCGCTTCCCCGCGAGGTCAAACTGATACGTCCAACGCAGCGACCGGGTACTAATTCCACAAGAACCGAAAAACAAACCCCGTTTGTAATCTGTCAGATGAAAGCCGTAATGCGGTTCTCCCGTCAGCGGCGGCGTATAAACATGCCAGAAGTTTAAAACTGTGCCGGCCCACAAACTTGTGGACGTGCAAGCTACGAAAAGAACAATCAAGAAACCTTTTCTCATGGTTCTTCGCCATTTTCGGCGCAATTGTTTTCTTAGATTCCACAAAATGACGCGTTTGAGCAAGTCGCCGCCTGCCCGGCGTTCCAGGAAAGGATCCGTAACCATCTCGCCCGTAAAATTGTCCTATGACACATCTCCACTATGAATATGGCGCCACGTATCGTTCTCGCGATTCTTTCACTGCTGGTTGGATTTTTGGCAAATGTCAGTGCGAAACCACTCAACCTGCTGATCATCACCGCCGATGATATGAACGGCGATTCCTGGTTTAATTCCAAAGTCGGAGCCACACCCCATCTCGATGCCTTTGCCAAAACCTGCTACCGCTTCGAGCAAATGCATGTCAGCGCGCCCATTTGCCAACCTTCCCGTTCCGCGTTGATGACCGGACGCGTTCCTCATCGCAATGGCGCCCTCGGTTTCGATCCGATCAATCTCGATGTTCCCACCTTGACGGAAGTTTGCAGCAGCAACGGTTATTTCACCGCCGCCATCAACAAAATCATTCACATGGCGCCGAAATCGAAATTCAACTGGGACCTGGCTCTCGATGGTTCCGGGAAGAATCCGGCTCGCCTGCGCACGGATTTCGAACAATGCCTGGCGGCGGCGAAGGAAAAACAGAAACCCTTTTTCATCAACGTCAACATCACCGACCCGCACCGTCCCTTCGCTGGGAGTCGCGGCGGTGTAAATGCTGAAGAGCAGAAAGCGGAACGTCGCAGAGTCACTGTAAACGAAGCGAGGTCGACGCAGGTTCCGATTTACGAAACCAACGAAATCGTGGTGCCTGAATTTCTCGAGGACATTCCCGACGTGCGGAAAGAAGTGGCTCAATATTTTTCCAGCGTTCGACGCCTCGATATGAGTTTCACCGGTGTGCTGGCGGCTTTGGAAGCCTCAGGCGAAAAGAACAACACCCTGATTTTTTTTATGTCCGATCACGGCATGTCCTTTCCCTACGCGAAAGCCACCATTTATCGCAACGGCACCTGGTCACCGTTGCTCGTAAAATATCCCGGCCTGAAGAAACCGTTTATCAACACGCAAGACATGATCAGCAGCGTCGACGTCATGCCGACGGCTTTGGAGCTGATGAAACTCTCGCCACCCAAGGGAATGGACGGACGCTCGTTGGTTCCGTTGCTGAAAGGTGAAAAGCAAAGCGGACGCGATCACACGTTTACGCATGTGAACACTGTTTCGAGCGGGATGAGTTTCCCGGGCCGTTGCATTCGCACGAAAACAAAAGCGTATATCTGGAATGAATGGCCGAACGGCACAAAGCGTTACAAAGTCGAAGCCATGGGCGGATTGTCCTTCAAGGCGCTGGCTGCCGCAGCCGAGATGAATCCGAAGATCAAAGATCGCGTGCAACATTACTTGTTCCGCACGCCCGAAGAATTTTACGACGAAGAGAAAGACCCGAACGAACGCAAAAACCTGATCAACGATCCCGAATGCCAACGCGACATCCGTGAATTCAAGAAACTATTGCTCGCGGAAATGGAAAAAACCAACGACCCGTTGCTGGAAAAGTTTCGGGCGGTTTGTAAGTGAGGTTGGTCAGTATAAATAATAAGGATTGTCCCTCTGCACCCTGGGCATTACCCACAATTTTTTCTCACCTAAAAATCCAAAGGCTGAAAGCTGTGGGAAATGCTCAGCCTACGACACCGCTCGGCGCCCTTCATCGATTTCGATAAACTCGAACATCGTTTCCACAGTTCCCGGAGCGAGGCCGATTTGAGTCAGACGCGCGTGCAGCCGAGGCGTCGCAGCATCGCGCCAACCGCGTTTGGTCATAAACGCATTCCAAACCTCGATCTCTTCTTCGGTGGGTCGATGTCCATGTTGGAACGCCCATTCGAGTAGTTGTTCGTCGGCTTTGTCGCCTTTGAGTGTTTCCGCTTCCAGCGTTGCGTAATTGATCTGGAGAAATTTGCAGCAGAACGAATCGAAGCTGATCGGCGATTTTACTCCACGCGACGCTTCCCAGTCCGGGGGCAGTTTGCCCGCCGCCGAAAGCCGCATCTTGTCCAACATGCGACCAAAATGAACGATGCCTTTCACCTGATCGAACGGACTGCGCAACCCCGGAATGAT
>CBHTTJ010000091.1:0-21989 GCA_966095605.1 uncultured bacterium
GAAAAGTCTCGGCAGCAGAAATATTTTTTTTCTGCTCGCCAGAAAAAATTTATTTCTAGAGAAAAAAATTTTCCGGGAGTTGCAACATGGCTTCCAACAAGGATTTGTGACTTTTCGCCTTTTTCGAGCCCGTAAAAAACCTTTTTCCAGCCAAAAAAACCGTTAACGTTAACGGTTAACTCGGTTTGCTACAGAATTTCTCCCTTAAATTCCTGCTGCCGGAGAGCTTCATACAGCACCAAAGCGGCACAATTGGAAAGATTTAAGGACCGCGATTCGGCGTTAAACATCGGGATTCGCAACCACGTTTCCCGATACTTTTCGACCAGATCCTTCGGCAAGCCAGCCGTCTCCCTTCCAAAGACGATGTAATCATCAACACCAAATTTCGCTTCGGAATAACTCATTGGCCCATTCGATTCCACAATCCAGACTTTTGATGCCGGGGAAACACTCGCCTCAAATTCTGTCCAATTCCTCCACCGAAACCATTGCACGTGCTGCCAATAATCCATGCCCGCGCGTTTCAACTGCTTGTCGTCGAGTGTAAAACCGAAAGGTTCGATCAAATGCAGTCGGGATTTCGTGGCAGCGCAAAGCCTTGCCACATTGCCGGTATTAGGCGGGATTTCTGGTTGAACCAGGACGACATTCATCAGCGCATTTATCTATGCCGAAAGGAACAGCGTGTCATGTGCAATTTGAGACTATCTCGGCCTGTTCCCAAAAAATTTCATGACGGCTTCAGTCCGGGTGCGAACATGAAGCTTTTCGTAAATCCGGCGCAAGTGACTGCGAACCGTCAGTGGGCTGATGGAAAGCTGTTCAGCAATTTCCTTGTACTGATATCCCTTGGCCAGAAGAGTAACAATTTCCGCCTCGCGATCGGACAACTTCTTTGCGTCGTCGCTTTCCCGCTTTTGTTGTCGGAAATGGAGCACCACTTTCCGCGCAATGGAACTGGTCATGGGCGAACCGCCGTTATGCACATCCTGCAGAGCTTCGAGAATCTCTGCGGGCGGCGTGCGCTTCAGAAGATATCCACTCGCTCCGCACATCAGGGATTCAAAAATCAGGTCTTCATCTTCGTGCGCCGTCAGCATGACTATTTGCAACGCCGGGCGCATTTCCTTTAGCTTTTCCGTACATTCGATTCCGGACATTTCGGGAAGATTGATATCCATCAAGACAATGTCCGGCCAATGATGTGGCATCTGTTTCAGCGCCGCTTCGGCATTGGGATACGTCGCAATGCACGAGAATCCAGCCGTAGCGTTGACAATGAATGGCAAGCCCTCACGAAGCTTCGAGTCATCCTCAACAATGGCAACTTTAATGGACATGCGCTGTTGGCTTTGGGAAGCGGCCAGTCTGCGCGAGGCATGCCAGAATCACAAGAAAACAACGCCAATCCCTTATCGCTTCGCTTCTTCCTTCTTCAAAGAGGACAAAAATTCGACGAGATCGACAAATTCTCGCGGAGTCATGGTTTGTTGGAGCCCCGTTGGCATGATTGAAGTCTTTAGCTGATCGCGCCTGGCGATATCCGACTTCTCGTAACGCGTGACAATCCCATTCAAATCTTTCACGGAAAGATCATCTTCGGTTTCACTGGCGATGAGACCGTAGGCTTCATCCCCATTTTTCAGCGTAATATTGAACGCCTCGAAGCCAAAGGAGACCCCGGCACTCGGATCCAGAATCGCCTCCATCAAAGCGTCTTTTCCAAGCTTCGTACCGATTTCAGACAGTGCAGGTCCGATTTGTCCGCCCTTGCCTCGCACCTCGTGGCAACGTGAACACATGGCTGTTTCGCGAAAGAAAATCTTTTCTCCCGCCTGCAAATTTCCTTTCATTTCCAACAACGTCGCAACCGGCGGAAACGGCTCGCTCTTGCCTTGCGCTGGAGGAAATATTTTTTCCGCCTCCGCTTTGATCTTCGTCCAACGGACGGAATTCAGTTCCGAACCGGTGACAAACTTCAACGATTCCGGAATCTTCCCTTCTGCGGCGAGTTTCAACAGCTGCGTTGCCCCCTCCTGCGTTTGCGCCAGGGCGTGAACGGCTGCTTTACGAAACGCAGTTTCTTTGGAGTCATCGGTAATCAATGGGAGCAAAACGGGAACCGCCCGTTTATCATTTGCATTGCCGAGAGTATCCACGACCTTCGTTGTCTTGCTGGAATGCGACAGAGCCTCTTTAAACAATCCCGAATTGTTGTGCTCTAAAATCAAGTGAGTCGCTTCTACAGCCAGATCTTTAGAAGGCGTTTTAAGGACAATGTCCAGGAGAGCGGGATCGCGGTCCTTGATCCCGAATTTCTTGACGATCCGAACAAACGATTCCGTCCCTTGCACGCGGGCGAGAGTGTTATAAACCGCTTCTTTCAACGAAGGATTCGAAAGATCGCCCTCAATCCGATTGAGCGTCTCGACCAGGATGTAATTTCTATCCGCTTCAGAAAGCTGATTGGTCTGCGCAAAAGCAAGTGTGCCGAACAGCACGCTGGAAAAGCAGAGCGCGATGGGGAGGAGTTTTGGCATCGGCAAATTGTGTTGCAAAAATTGGACCGAAAACAAGTTCTTCCGCAACCAGACGTCACTTTCGAACCGATGGTTGCAACAATGCCAGACCTGCCTGTTCGGTCTCAATTGCCAACAACTTCTTTTTCCACGGCAGTCCTCCTGAAAAGCCTCCCAATTTTCCTCCCGCCGCAAGAACACGGTGGCAAGGGATCAGAACCGGAATAGGATTGGCACCGCAAGCAGCCCCGACGGCCCTGGCAGCTCCCACGCCGCCGAGTTTGGCAGCAATTTCGCCATAGGTAATTGTTTCGCCGACTTTCAGTCGTTGCAGGACCGCCCAGACATCTTTTTGAAAATTACTGCCAACGAGATCAAGCGGCGGCAGTTCTGAAAGCGGTTTTCCCTCCAACGCCGCAACCAAGGCCTCGGTCGTAAGAGCATGCCATTTCAATACCTGCTGAGGTGGATCGGAAGAAAAGATGACGTTCTTCCGTCTGCCCGGAAAATCGAGTTCAGAGAGACCGTTTTCAGAATAGTGAGCGTTGAACACGCCATCGAGAGTCTCAACAGGCAGAATAAAACGGCTCATGACGAAAGATAGCCGAGCTTACTGGTGTCGCAAAACCCACGCGATGATGCCCCAAACCAGAAGCAACAGGAAGCCGGTCAGGGCGAGGAAACGATTACGAGCAACGCGCTTTTCGTACCGCAACGGTCGCAATCCTTGCACACTTCCGGCCGCGAGATAATTTACGAGTTTTGGATTCGCCGCAGGTTTCCCTTGAAAATAACCTCTGATCTTTTGAATCAGACCCGGAAGATCAAACTTTCGCACCCCCATCTCATTGTAATGTTCCTGGGAGACTGCCGATTCCGCCTTCAACGGCTTCTGCTCGACTTTCTCGAAAACAATTTCCTGTCCAGAAAACTCAGAAGCAGTCGCCGTTGGAACCGCCTCCGTCGCCGTCTTGGCGGTGGTCAGAACACTCTCCCCTGCTCCGTCTGCTTGTGCGCTCAACTTTTTAATCTGCGATTCGAGCGCCGCAATCTCGGCGTTTAACGTCCGAGCGCGTTCAGAAATGGGATCGGATTTTTTCTTGAACAATCCCATGGTTCAAACTCAATGACGCAACAACAGGACGGCAAAAATCCCCAAAGCAACCAAAGCCAGAGGCCAGGTTAACGCGAAGCCTAGTTTACAAAGGTCACCAAAACTCTGCGTGGCCAACATGGCTTGAACCGGGGCCTTTCCTTCCGCTTTCGGCTCCGCCGTCGCCGTATCGGAAAGCACGGAAAATTTTAGACGCGCGGAATTCCATTCCATGCGAGCGTTCTCGAGCAACGCCAGCGCGCGGGTTAATTCGGTATTGTAGGTTTCCTTGCTCCAATTTTGTTCATTCAAAACCTGGATTTTTTCGAAGGCCTCCTTCAACGCGATAACTGACTTTGCCATTTCTTCGGCATCCCGGCGCAAATCGAATTCGGCTTCCTGCAAAAGAGTCAAACCGCGCGTCAGGTTCTGTAACATTTCGCCACGGCTGTTGTGAAATTCCATTTGGCGACGACGGATTTCCTCCAGGTTGGCCCGTTCGCGTTCCAATTCTTCCTGGGCACGCTTCAGTTCGGCCAGTTTCAATTGAGCTTCGCTCACCTTGGCTTCGACTTCTTCACGGCTCGGCGGACGCCCCGTCGCTCCGGACGCAGTCACAGTGGAAGCAGCAAAAGGAGAGGGTCGCGACGCTTGAAAATCGCTATCTACAAAATCCGACGGATCGAATTGCGAAGGCATGGCGCAGCTTAGGCAGGCGCCATCGATTTAAAAAGTAAAAAGTAGATCAGGACGTAAACTCAGCAGTTTTCCTAAAATTATTCATGATATTCGATCCGTTCGATCTGCGTGTCGTAATTATTTCCCCATGCCGTTCCCCATTCAATCAGGTACAGGGTGCCGTCTGAGCCGATTTCCAGGTCCATCGGGCGTTTAAAGGTCATTTTGGGACAGAATCGCTCCATGTGTTTGATTTTGTCGTTATCATCCAGGTGCACTGCGATGATCCAATTCCGCGACCATTCGTAAATGAACAAAGTGTGGTCAAAATCTCGGGGCAACTTGCAATCCGATTGCAGATTGGGATCAAAATAGTAAACAGGACCCGCCATCGCTGTCCGGCCGCCACCGCCATTCACCGCTGGAAACCTGGTCGACGTGCCGTTCGGATAGGCAATAAAAGAAGGCTGAGCTGCCGGCAGGGTATTCAAACCGGTGTTATTCGGTGAATAGTTCAACGGCTTCAAAGCATCGAACTTCTTACGTTGCTTCTTCGTTTCAAAGTCCCATCCGAAGTAAGCTTTGTTGTCTGCCACAAAATAAGGCCAGCCGAAGAAACCAGCCTGGCGCGCCTGGTTGATTTCATCGTGCCCGGCCGGCCCGCGCGTCTCGCTCGCAGCACCGGCATCGGGGCCTACTTCTCCCCAATACAAGTAACCGGTTTTTTGATCTACCGAGATTCGAAACGGATTTCGACAACCCATGACATAGACCTCTGGCCGACTCAGATTCGCTTTTGCTTTGCCGGTTGAACTTCTTTGCGTCAGGAATTCAGCACCTTTGGCATTGGATGAGAGAGGCGTCGTTTTACTTTGCCCCTTCTCCGGAAACAAATTCCCCGCAGGAATAGTGTATTTTCCATTAGATTCCGGATGGATTCGCAAAACTTTTCCGCGGAGATCAGCCGTGTTGGCGGAAGATTTCTGGGCATCCCACGGGCTTCGACCTTTTCGCTCGTCGCTCGGAGAATAACCATCCGAATCGAAGGGATTTGTATTATCCCCGGTCGAGAGATATAAATTGCCTTTGCTGTCGAAGGTCAAAGACCCGCCAGCGTGACAACACTGCTCACGCTGCGTCGCCACATCCAACATCGGTTTTTCCGAACTCATATCCATCGAATCGCCAACGAGAGTAAAACGCGACAATCGATTCGTTCCGGCTTTCTGGCCGTTTTTATCCACGCCTGTTTCGGGCAGTGCGTAGTAGAGGTATAACCAGCCGTTTTCAGAAAAATGTGGATCTAAAGTGATCCCGAGCAGACCGTCTTCGAGTCCCGTAAATGGTTTCAGTTTTCCAACAACAACCGTTTTGCGTGTGGCTGGAGTCCACATTTTCACCGTCCCCTCGCGCTCGGCATAAAAAACCCGGCCGTCCGTAGCAACCGCGAGTTCCATCGGATCTTTCAACGTGTCCTCCAGTTTGCCATTAACATTTCTGTCCCAGTCCAAAATGATTTTTTGAAATTTCCCGTCCGTTTGTGGTCCAGTTGGTCCCGGTCCTTTTTCCTGTCCTTCCGCGTGAACAAATATTGCAAAAGTAGAAATGGCAGTCGCAAGGAGGATCTTCTTCATGTGCTTGATTCAGACAGAATCTGGCAGAATTAATTCACGTCACTCAATCGAAAACTTCCGACACCTCCAAATACTCCGTTAGCATTCCCCCTTCCCCTTCCACCAAACCTGTCGTATCTATCCATCATTGTGAGTCAATCACCGGCAACAGAACGTCACGACCCTTACGCAGTTTTTCGCAATAAAGACTTTTTCCGTTTCCTCTCCGCCCGTTTCATTGCGTCGTTCGGACAACAGATGCTTACAGTCGCCGTCGGTTGGGAATTATACGAGAGAACGCATTCGGCCATGAATCTTGGTCTGGTCGGCCTCACTCAATTTCTCCCGATGGTCCTGATGACGCTTCCGGCGGGTCATGTCGCGGATAATCATGACCGCAAAAAGGTGATTCTGATCATGCAACTGCTGCTGATGTTTTGTTCACTTGGGCTCGCAATGGTCTCGAGCCTGCATGCAGACGTCTTTTGGGTATATTGTCTTTTGTTTGCGAGCGGCTGTGCCCGAACGTTTTTATGGGCATCAAGTGCGTCATTCATGCCACAACTGGTCTCGCGCGAGGAATTCCCTCGCGCCGTGACGTGGTCGACCAGCAGCTTCCAGTTCTCTGCGGTTGCCGGCCCTGCCATCGCCGGTCTCCTGATTGCCCTCAAACATAATGCCCTGATTATTTATGTTTTAAATTCCATTGCGGCTGCGAGTTGCTTTGTCCTGGTCTATTTCGTCAAAACACATCACAAACCACTACCGAAGCAAAAGTTCACGGTCGACGGTTTGTTGGGCGGCTTTAGTTTCGTTTTTAAAACGCCAATCATCCTGGGCCTGATGACACTGGATTTATTTGCCGTCCTGCTGGGAGGAGCCACGGCCTTGTTGCCAATCTATGCAAAAGATATTCTGCAGGTTGGACCAACCGGTCTTGGTTTTCTCGAAGCCGCTCTTCCTGTCGGTTCCCTGGTGTGCGCCCTGTTAATCGCCCATCGTCCGCCCATGAAACGCGCGGGACCGTCATTGATGTTTTCGGTGGTTGTTTTTGGCCTGGCAACCATGGCATTCGGCATTTCGAGATCCTATCCCCTTTCCCTGCTGATGCTCTTTGTGTGCGGCTTTGCGGACAACATCAGCGTGATCGTCCGTCACACCTTGGTCCAATTGCTCACACCAGACGAAATGCGCGGACGGGTCTCGGCGGTCAACAGCTTGTTCATCGGCACGTCCAACGAACTCGGCGGATTTGAATCAGGAACGGTGGCTGCAAAATGTGGCCCAGTATTCTCCGTGGTATCTGGCGGTATCGGCACAATTATAGCCGTCATTGCGGTCGGCATAGTCTGGCCCGAAGTGCGGAAATATGGTTCGCTGACAGCTCCAACAACCAACAAATAGTCTGAATGAAGCTCTTTTTTCAGCACTTTGGCAGTGGTTTTCCCCTGGTGATTCTACATGGACTGTTCGGTTCGTCTGACAATTGGCAAAGTCTTGGCAAACGTCTCGGGCAGCATTTTGCAGTTTACGCGGTCGATTTGCGGAATCACGGAAACTCGCCACATTCCGCAGAGTTCAATTACCCGGCAATGGCAGACGACCTCCGCGAATTTCTTGCGGAACATCAATTGGCACGCGTCCATGTTCTTGGTCATTCCATGGGTGGCAAAGTTGCGATGCAATTTGCACAAACATTTTCGCTGTTCGTGGAGAAATTGATTATTGCTGATATCGCACCCAAACCCTATCCCCGCAGCCACGATCACATCTTTAGAGCTCTTCGCGAGGTCGACCCTGGATTGTTCAGTGCTCGAACTGACGTCGACAAAGCCTTGAGCACAAGCATCCCCGATCTGGCGACGCGTCAGTTCCTCCTTAAGAATCTTGCATCCACACCTGCGGGAACGTTGCGATGGAAAATCGATATCGAATCCATTTTTAATCACTACGAAGAAATTCTCGCCGCCCAGCCAGCGCTTACTCCATTTTCCAACCCAACGGTTTTCATCCGTGGCGGCCGATCGAATTACATTCTGAAGCAGGATGAAGCCATGATCAAAGAACTCTTTCCCGCCGCGCGATTTGAAACATTGGCCAACGCCGATCACTGGGTCCACGCTGATTCCCCTAATGAGTTCTTGCAGGCAGTCCTAGGCCATTTGAAGCAGTAGGCTATCAGTCGCAGCGCCATTGTTTTCAGCACCGGCAAAATTTACGTTTAGACACGGAGGTGCTTATGAAACGTTATTACAGAATACTTCTTCCAATCTTTGTCTTCACATTGGCTTTGAGCGCATCGGCGCAGCAGGTGAAAACATGGATTTGTCCGCAGTCCTCAGCACAATCCTACACGAACACGCTCGCTGCGAACCAAATAATGGAACTCCTGAGCGGATCATTCGAACCGGATTCCCAGATTGAGATTCGACGAGGGACCGAACTCTTTCTGATGGGCAATGGGGGCGCCAACATCAACACACCCTTTGTGATCGCCGGACCTGCTATCGTAACCTTTCGAAAAACGGCGACCGGCGGGCAGGGAACAATCATCAGCTACCGAATTTCACAGCAGATGATCGCTCCGGAGCCAAAGCCGTAAGCGTGTTCGATCACTTCGCCGCCTGGCGACCAATACCCACCACGTGACGAAGTGGTTTCCCGGGGTGTTCCCGGGTGTATTTGTCGTCTTTAATTACAGCGACACCGTTTACGAACACATATTTGAATCCGGAGGAATAATGATGTGGATCATTATATGTGGAATTTTCCTTCACAGTTTCAGGATCAAAAACCACGAGGTCAGCCCAGTTTCCGTCACGGATTTCCCCACGACCAACTAATTGAAACGTGCGCGCAGGCAAAGACGTCATTTTGCGAATTGCATCTTCAAGGGTTAAAACCTTCATTTCGCGCACATAACGCTGCAACACCCGCGCATTGTTTCCGTACCCACGTGGATGAGGTACACCTGAACCAAGTTTCCGCAAGCCGCTGTCGCAGGCGACCATGGTATTGGTATGTTGCATGAACACCTGAAGATCTTTTTCGTCCATTCCATGAAACACGCCTGAAGCGCCGCCGTTGGTTTCGATTTCCAAGATTGCGTCGATTTGTGAATCGATAGAGGTGTTGTGATAAAGCTTGTCTGCCGCCTGCACGATATTTAACCCGTTGAACGCCTTATTATGTTTGTAGGAAGCGATGACCGCGTAGGAGAAGTCTGAATTCGCCCGACGTTTCAACATAGCTTTCATTTCCTTGACCATCTCCGCTTTGATGGCGGGATCTTTAATGCGTTCTACCAGCTTCTTTTTCCCGCCATCCTTGTATTTGTCCGGAATCAATTGGCTCATGGTAGTGCTGGATGCGGTATACGAATATTGATCCTGGGTAACTCGCAATCCTTCTGCGCGAGCCTTTTCGATAAAGTCCAGGACCTGACGCGCCTGTCCCCAGTTGGCCGGCCCGGAAAGTTTGATATGAGAAACCTCAGCCCGAACATTCGCTTCGCGCGCCACGCGGAACACTTCATTCAAAGAGTCGTAAATCTTTTCGCTCTCATTGCGTTGATGTGTCGCATAAATCCCATCGTACTTGGAGATTACTTTAGCCAGGTCGATAATTTCATCAGCTTTGGCAAAAACACCGGGCGTATAAATCAATCCCGTGGAAAGTCCGACTGCCCCTTCTCTCATCGCGTCGTCCACCATCTCCTTCATTTTGGAAAGCTCTGAAGGCGTCGGAACGCGATCAAAAACACCGCCCATTGCCTTTTCTCGGACGCTGTTATGACCGATCAGTGTCGCGACATTTGGAGAAATCTTTTTCTTCTCAATTCTTTTAAAGAAAGCGCCGACGTTCGTGACGGACCCGCCGCAATTCCCCAGGACCAATGTTGTCACGCCCATGTGAAGAAAGTTTTCGCCATCGCGCTGCTGATCAATTTCGTCAGCATGGGTATGGACGTCGATGAATCCCGGTGCAATAACCAGCCCTTTGACATCGATTTCCTTTTTGCTGGTGCCGTTGATCTTCCCAACTCCGACGACCCGTCCCTCTTTCACCGCCACATCACCTTCAAACGCTGGCTTGCCGGAGCCATCCACGATTTTTCCATTACGCAAGACGAGGTCAAAATCCTTTGCAGCACTTGCCGACAGAACCAGCCCAAAAGAAAACACAACGAAGCACCATTTCTTAAGCATGATTGCTAAATAGCAGGCCAATTTGCTGAACGCGATGCAAATTTACCGCGCCTGCTGTGGCGCCTTTTTCAGAATCACATCCACGGCATCAATGACTTGCTCCGGCGTAATACTGCTCATGCAAAGGTTGCCCTTGTCGCAAACGTGAAAGTGTCCGAGGCACTGACAGCGCACACCGCAAAGAACCTGATGTGGTTCCTCCATCGGACGCCATTGCACCACGTGCGAAGGTCCAAATAAACTTACCGTCGGCACTTTCAACGCGACGGCAAAGTGCAACGGCCCGGTATCGCCAGTCACAAAAACTCTCGTCCGTTGAAGAACCGCAAGGTATGCGGACAAGTCGTTGATCACTGGAAGGATTGCCGCCGTTGGAACGAGAGATTTCAAATCCTTCAATACACCTTGATCGCGACTACTCGGTCCGGCTGCGAACATGACATGCAATCCTTTTGCAGTGGCTAAAGCATGAAACTTTGCCCAAAGGACAAGAGGCCATTCTTTCTTTGGCTGACTGGTGGTGATGTGCGCAATCAAGGTCCCGTCGGGCACCATGCCTTTGGCGAAATCGGTCCATTTCGGATCAACCCGCAATTCCAGGTCGAGTGATTTCGGTTTAATACCCCATCCGGTCAGGACTTGAGGAACGCGCGTTACCTCGGGCCTATAGATATCAAGCTCCTCTACACGTTGCGTATAGCAGAACCGTCTTCCCCAAAATCCCTTGGGTGCCAATGGACCAAGGCGTTGTTTCGCGCCACAAAGCAGGCTAATAAACGCCCCACGATCGTTTCCGGCAAAATCCACCGACCGATCAAATTTCTCTTTTCGCAACGCCCTGAGAAACGGCAGCGTTTTGGAAAACTTCGCCTTTCCGCGCACCCGCGGCATCCCCCAGACGCGAGTAATCCACGGCAACGTTTTTAAAAGAGGCGCCGCTTCTTCGGCGACGAGAACATGCAATTCCGCATTGGGAAAATGGTCGTGAATTGCACGCAAGGCGGGCACGCCGACGACAATATCGCCAAGGAATTTAAAATTAATCGCCAGAATTTTGCGCGGTTCGCTCATGACCAGTCAGTTCTGAACTCCGATAAATCGGGCTTTCGGACCGGATCGTCAAATCGATAAAGCGGCACTTCTCCATAAAACGAAGCCCACATGACGAATGTGCTGTGAGTCCCAAGCAGATAATCGCACGCCGCCAACGAATACATATCCTCCACCAGGTGTCCTGGTCCAAACGAGACGTCTAGACCGGAGAACTGTTCGCGTTGCAACGTTTCATTGGAGCAGACGAGGAACCGCAGGCGTTTTGTCGGGAAAAGTTCCGATACCTTCCGCATCAGCCCGGCATACTGCTCGATTTCAAAGTAAAAACGACCGCCTTGAAAACCTTTATAGTCGCCACGCCGGATGTGTACGCCAATTACGAGGTCGACATTTTTGCGGGCCTCACAAATGGTTTGTTGCACCTTCTGGCGGATCTCCGGAATTGGGTTAAACAGTGCGCGAATCTCTCGCACATATTTGTTGAACAGTGGATCTGCTCGCAGAACAAATCCCTCCAGGCGCAAGATCCTCTTACCACGAAGGGTTTCGACAAAAGCCGGACTGTCCAAACGGAACGCCTCCCCTTCCCCACCGACTTTAAGCGATGACAGGAAACTCTGTTTTCCGGGAAGCTTCATGGCGACGCTCATCGCCAATCGTAACATCTTCACAAAAAACTTCCGACTCGATGAGGAAACCACTTGGTCGGATTGCAGTGGCAAACGGATATATCGACCCACCCGCATCTTTTCGAAATGAGAGGCGTAATCTTCGAAATCTATGTGGACGAGCTTAAAACCGTGCTCAAGGCAGAAGGCATAGATATGACTGAAGGTGAACAGCCGATTGCCCAGTTGCCCGCCAGTTTTTTTGACGAACACGATCATGCGTTCAAATGCGGAGGCAGGCCAAAATCCAATTTCTTATTCCAATAATCTTTCAAAAATCCGTCCATGGCCGCCTTCAAGGTTTCAATCGGCAAACCGTCAATCTTGCCTTCCTGTTTAAAAACGCGACCGCTGTACCAGTTGTGGTAAGCGAGTGGAACCTTTCCATCCAAATAGATCATTCCAAGCCCATAGGCGGAGTGAATCGATTCGAGGAACAACAGCTTTTTCGGTTGTTCTTTGTGCAGCTGATGCGAAAGCCCGTGATATTTTTCGTGCCCGTGATCGCCGAAACTCTTTTGCCAGCGGAACGGCGCATTTCCATATGCAGCACGCACCTTCTCTGGTTGCAACACCATCAGGCTCGCATGGACATAATGGTCGTAGTTGCGCAGGAACTTCGTTTTGAAGTCAGGTTTTGTGCCCGACCGCAATGGATAATCCAGCAGCATCTTGTCCCGCGGGCCAGCCAGCATGATGTCTTTGCCAACTTTCTCTAAAATCCCGTCCAGGCGATGCAAAAGAATGCAGTCCTGATCCAGAAAGACCGCAAAGTCCGTTTTCGCCTGCTGAAAAAGAAAGTTTAGAATACCGCTGTGCCGATGCTGAATCGCCAAAGGACGCATCTGGGCGCCATAGCGTTTGCATTCCTTTTTGGCGGCGAGGTATGACTCCCAGTCTGAGGTCGCATCGGCCACAAGAATCGAACTTCCGGGGTGAAATTTACGAATGGCATCCAGGCAGACCGCGAGAAACTCCGGCGAATTGAAGTGTGCGATGAGAAATGTGATCCTCGAATCCAGGCCGTTACCGTCTGTTTTAGGAGTGTTCCTCCCAAAAGCTTTTTTCGCGCGCCACTTGAGCACTTCGACTACGCGACGGCTGCGATCTTTGATTTTCTTCGTCTGACTCATCAATTCAGATTCACCATTTGCTCTGGATCTTTTTGTAAATACTGCAACGCCACGCTTCTCCTCCGAGAAACGCGGGCCAATTCGCCCCCACGTACCAACCCAGCCATTTCCATCGACTCGGACAATGTTTCCAGGCCCGGCCAATCGCAGCGGCAACGTTTGCCGGATTGCTCCGAATCTCCACGCTCGCTCTGGCCAATTCCAAATTGCCACGGGCCAACTGCAGGGCGCGAGAATAATCGCGCCGCCGTTCCGCATCCTGCGAACGATCCAGTCCTTTTTCCAAAACCCGCACGTTGGATTGCATCATTCGCACACTGTTCTTGCTGGCGTTACCACTCCACATGCGATAGCGGAGCAATGGCTTGTTTATCCCCACGGCACGCAATCCCGAATCCGCGAGACGCAACCAAAGGTCCCAATCTTCCGCCGGGGCAACGGACTGGTCGAATGCTCCAATGGATTCCAAAGCGGCGCGTTTTAACAACACGGAGGACATACCGAACAGGTTGTGGAAAATAAGGCGCCGATTGTAATCTCCCCGGGGAAACTTCGCCTCCGATTTGAAACGCAACTCCAGATCACGTTCTCCATCCCAAAGAAAATAATTCGTAAACACCAGGTTGATCCCGGCATTGCCACGAATCACCCCCATTTGTTCGGACAACTTCTCCGGAAACCAAACATCGTCCGCGTCCAGAAAAGCAATCCACTCACCGTCCGCGATTTTCAACGCCGCATTTCGAGCGGCCGCCACTCCGCCGTTTTTTTGTCGGATCAACCGAACCCTTTTATCGGAAAGGAACGTCTCGATGATCTCAGCGGTTCCGTCGGTCGAACCATCATCCACGATGATCAATTCCCATTCGGAAAAGGTCTGTGTCTGCACCGACTTAATCGTTTCGCAGATGAATTTCTCCGCATTGAACGCCGGCATGATGATGGAAACCACGGGAGCATTCATGCTTTCTTCCGGAAACGTGCAATCGAATGTTCGAGGCAAAAACCTGGGCAATGGCGTGCGTATACCTTGCGCCAGTCGGGCAGAAACTTTTTCCAATCCCCATCGCCGCCTTTCGCGGCATCATGAAAACGGTAATTGGCGACGATTCGAGACAAATGGTAAAAGCGACTTTTCGCCGCGAACCGCAGCCAAAGATCAAAATCCATCCCGTAATGCAACGATTCGTCCACGCCGCCGACTTCATCCAATAATTTTTTGCGAAAGAAAATCGCAGGCTGCGTCGGAATTGCCTTGGCCTTCCAATATTTGCGCAACTGCTCGAAGCCCCGTTCGTCATTTACGATCACTCCGATTTCTTTTCCCTTGGAATCGATGCACCTGCAGTCACCCATGACGACCTGCTTCTCTGGATTTTTTTGAAAGAACTCCGCCACCGCGGCGAAAGCGCCGGGTTCATACCAATCATCTGAGTTGATCCACGCGATGATATCCCCGCGCGCGATTTGAAAACCTTTATTCAGTGCTGACGACTGACCGTTATCCTTTTCCGAGGTCCACTTCAGATGCGGATAACGCTTCAGGACCTCCACAGTATTATCGGTCGATTTACCATCGAAGACGATGTGTTCGAAATGCGGATAGTTTTGCTCCAGAACACTGCGGATCGTTTGCTCAATGAATTGTCCCTGATTGAAGGACGGTGTGATGACGGAAAAGATAAGTGGCGCTGAAGAATCGTTCGTCACGTCAGGACTTTTTGATTTGCAGCATTTGATAGCCGAAACCGGCGCTCCGCGCAAACTTCAAAGCCATGTGCGCCGCCCGTTGTTTTTGTCCAAAAACGAGTGCGACGCACGCGGCCAATCCATTCAAAACACATTGGAACGGTTCGCCAACGATGCGCAAAACACGGTACGCATTACGACCGAGCGCAGAGGGAATCGCTTTCAAACGAATCAGCGCACTGGAACGCCCGCCGTCGAAACGTTCGCGGAACAATGCCTTGAAACGAATGCGCCGGGCGGGAATGAAATGATCGATGCCGGCGTCGCAAAGCCACCAGATTTGCCAGCCGTTTTCTTTCAACCGACGAATCAGGTCGCTTTCTTCATAAGCGCCGGAGAAATTGCCACGTCGGCCGAGCTTCGGATTGAATGCTCCCAGCGAAAGCGCCGCTTGTTTGTTAAATGCCGAGTTGCCGCCCCAGGGAGAGTCCTTTTCCAGGCAACGAGTCTCACCGTAGTAATCGAGAAGGTTCCAATTCGGTGCGAACCATTTGGGTGGATCCTTTTCGTAAGCAGGGAACACGGGTCCGCCGACGCAGCCGATCTGGTCATGGCGATGCTTTGAGACAAAGGAAAGGTATTTTTCCACCCATCCCGGCTTGGCCACGGCATCGTCGTCGAGAAAGAGAACGTACATCCCCCGAGCGCACTTTAATGCCGTGTTCCTCGCAGCGCTCAAGCCGAGTTCCTCCTCCCGGAGATAGCGCATCACGGGATTTTTTGCCGCCATCCCTTGCGCGAATTTAGGTGTATCATCCGTGGAGGCGTTATCGATGATCAATAATTCTACGCACGGCATCATCTGTTCCATCACGCTTTGGATGGCTTTCTCCAAAAAGCCGACGCGATTGCGCGTGCAAATAGCCACCGTCAGCAAGACGTCGGCATGCGCATCTTCAAAGGCATGATGGATTTTTTCAGACATGAAATTGGCGCTTAATGTTATTCACATTACAACTATTGCCAACCGGAAAATGCGGGAAAGCCTCAGGCTGCCGGAGCCAGACCTCGGCTTGGTTGCCAGGAAAGCGGTGAAAGGTGGGAGGGCGGAGTTCCATCTAACCTGTATCGTCAGGCGCTGACTTTGGCCTTTGATCCTCAATTTTTTACCAATTCGCGTAAGTCGCTGACTATCAACCCCCGAAAAATATCCCGGTTCTTCGCTGTTTTCGGTGGATTACGTTTTGGCTGATGCATTTCGGAACAATCCTGGCCCCTCTTGTTGATCAAACGACTCTTCCCTCGCCTCGGTTCTCTCGCGGTGCCGAGGACGCGTCCATGATCGCAAGGTGACCAGGGACCAGGGGTCGTTAACCACGAAATACGTGAGACACACGAAAAACCTGTCTCGGATTCGTTCCCTTTCGTGTATTTCGCGTATTTTGTGGTTCCTTCATCCGTTTCCCCTCCTGAACCGGCCATTTCCTCCTTTGGGCGACCAAATGAGAATTTTTCAGGTGAAATAGGGGGTCAACGACCCGTTTCAAAATTTTTTTAGGTCTTTTGAGGTCGTTTACCCCCTAAAACGACCTCTCGAGTAACCAAAATAAAAATAAAAAATTATTTCACGGAATTTTAACTCCGGGAAATCGCTGGTTTTTTTTGCCCGCCGATTTTTTACTCTCAAAAATGGTCGGTTTTTTTTGCCCACCGGTTTTTTACTCTAAAAAACGGCTGGTTTTTTTTATCCAGCGGTTTTTAAGACTAAAAAGTCGCTGGTTTTTTTTGCCCACGGATTTTTTACTCTTAAAAATGGCCGGTTTTTTTTATCCGCCGGTTTTTTACTCTAACAAAGCGCCGGGTTTTTTTGCCCGAGCCGTTTTTACTCTAAAAAACGGTCGGATTTTTTTATCCAAGGGTTTCTTACTCTTAAAAATGCCTGGTTTTTATTATCCAGCGGTTTTTGAGACTAAAAAAGTGACCGTTTTACGGGCTGGAGGGTTTGAATTCAAAATTCAGACAAAAATCATTCGAAAGAAGGCATGGTCATTAGAAACGAATCCCGGAAAACAATTCCAACGAAAACAGCGGGGAGTCAATATCCCGCGGGGATAAAAGTTTTCCCGAGCCCCGATTTTCTTTATCCCGCAGGAAATTCGACGTTCCGACCGCCAAAAATACGTGATTCTCGGGGGCTATGACTTTCCGGCTGAGCGAAATTGGTCCCATCCGGGGTTTGGAGCTCGTTCCCGGCCGGCCAGTTGACTCGCCCCCAGAGGTCAAGCAATCGACGACCGGTATTCGGTCTGCCCCTTCATTTCCACCCGCGTTCGAAAGAGGCCCTGGGTTGCGACGGGATTTTGCTCATCCTGCGCAACGGTAATAAAAACTTCATCAAGATTCGGTCCTCCAAAACAGAGAGATGTCACATTTGTGACTGGAACCGGGACCCGATCGACTGGCAGGCCGTCGGGAGCATGGCGAATGATGGCTGCCCCACCCCATCGCGCCGACCATATATATCCTTGTGCGTCCACTGTCAGGCCGTCCGGGATCCCTTCGGTTTCCCTGGTTGCATAAAAAACCTTGCGGTCCTTCAACGCCCCTGTCTCCGCGTCGTATTTAAATTCAAAAATCTGCCGGGTCGTTGAGCAGGTCCAATAGAAACGGGTCAGGTCGGGAGAAAAACCCATGCCGTTGGAAATGCCGGTTCCGGTGAACAATTTTGTTATCTCTCCATTTGGATCCAATCGGTACACCCCTCCCTGCGGATGCGCCCCAATGGAGCCCGCGAACACGCGTCCGCGCGGATCAGCAATCACGTCATTGAACCGACGAAAACCTTCATCCGAAAAATCGCGCAGCTTCGAGATTCGACCTTGTGCATCGAGCAAGACGATGTCTTTGGTTCGAAAAAGCAACAGGTCGCCATTTTTCTGAATTGTAAAGCCACCCACCAATTCCCCCTCGTAGATCGAGCGATGTTGGTTGGTTTTATAATCCAGAGAGAAAATCTTTCCCGCAGGGATATCGGTCCAATAAACGCATTGTTTCGCCGCGTCCCACAAAGGATTTTCAGCGAGCTGACACAAGACATCTGCCGCGACGATGAGTGGAGTGTGAGTCATGCGAGTTACTACGGTGAGATAAAATCTGTTAACTTGTCGTGAGGCGGGAATTCCTGCGGGTCACAGACCCGAGCAACGGACCACGCGTCTGTGACCCGCAGCAACATAGCCTCGACAATGATCTGAAACTTTCCGAAGCATTCATATCCAAGGACCTAAAGTTTCCCAATCTGCGTCACGGTCAACCCGCCATCCACCGTCAAAATGTGTCCGGTAATATAACTCGCCGCTTCCGAGCAGAGAAACACCACGGCACCTGCGCAATCGTTCGCCGCGCCAACATGACCGAGTAAAATCTTTTTATGGTAGTGCTCTCGCATGTCCGCTCGGATATCCAGCCAGCGTTCTGTCAGCGGCGTGCGAATTAAACCCGGGGCCAAACCGTTCACACGAATACCATGTTCCCCAAGCGACGCCGCAAGCGATCTGGTCATCATCACCAAAGCCCCCTTGGAAGTATCATACGCGGTAGAATCTGCTTCAGCCTGCGCCCCATTCGTCGACGAAACAATCACCACCGCCCCTTTCCTTTTCTGTGCCACCAGATGACGGGCAAATTCGCGCACCAGGAAATACGATGACTTCACATTGAGCTGCATAGTCTTGTCCCACAGCTCCGGGGTCATTTCGAGAAACGGCACGTCGAAAAAGCTTCCCGCATTGCAGACGAGCAGGTCGAGTCCCGGTTGAGCATTGATAGCGCCCCGAAATAATTTTTGCGCAGCGCCTTCCTGCAGCAGATCGGCTTTCAGATAATTGGCATCCTGAGGAATCTCCGTGGAACGTTTGCTTGTTCCGTGGAAAACCACTTTCGCCCCGGCCTCACGCATACCGAGGCCAATCGCCAGCCCAATTCCCTTCGATGATCCGGTGATGAGCGCCGCGTGACCTTTAAGAGAGAAGCTTTTCATTTTTCAACTTCAGGAATTGGAGAATGTTTTTCCCGGCAATTCGACGCACCACCTCGCGCTTTTGCGCCAGCAAGGCTTTTACTTCCTTTTCATAACTGCTGGTCAAGGCGAGCACACCGCCATCGAGTTTGCCCACGTAACTGTAAAAGGGCGAATCGCTGCCCCACATGAACTTCGTCGGATAGGCTTCCGCGAGGTCAGCAATGACTTGCGCGGGATTCGTGTAATCACTTTTGAATCGACGATTCTTCGGCGCAACGACAGCAAGGTTTTGCACAGCGCAATCGCAGTGGATGCAATGGGCGGAATTATCGAACCACGTATTCGGAAGTTCATTCACTCGATCGAGGCATTCCTTGTCGAAACGACACGAATGCGCGAGGCAGAACCGCACCTTTGGATTCTTTTCCGCGACCGCCAAAATGTCCTTGGCTTGCGCCCATTTGTCCGCGGGGTTTACGCTGGAATGAATTAGTACCGGAATATCCCATTCCTCCGCCAATTCGACGAAACATTTACCTTGCTTCAACAAGGCTTTGATATCCGATTGCAGAATTGTGGTCTGAGTCTTGAGTCCGAAGAAGGGAAACTGCCCGCGCAGCTTTTGCAATTCCTTCGCCTGCGCCTTCGGTTCCCGCATAGGATCGAACATCACGAAAGGGAGAGTTTGCTTTCCATATTGCGGAAAAAGTTCGTAAATCTCGCTCATCATCCGACGATTTTCCCACGCATAAGGGATGCGCTCCGAACCACCCGGGAATTCGATCTTTGCCTTTCGCATCTTCTCGAAGTTCAACGAAAGATTCGAAACCATCGGGAAGACAATCCAACGATCTACCCCGAGCGCCCTGCCTTCGGTAATCATCGCGCTCAGATGCTGCGCATAAGGAAATTCGCCGGCGAGGTAAAACAACAAGTCCACCCCGATATGATTGTGACAATCGATGATCATGCAGTTAAAGAGAGATTTCCGACTCCCTCTCCACCTTGTCGAGTGAAAAGCACCTGTTACGGGACAAAACAAGTGACGGGGACTCGACGCATCCGGGCTTTTCTGGGAAATTCCGCCGCGCTGATTATGCCTTATACCTTTTCGAAGTCGCAGGAACTTTATCAACGTGCCTGCAACAGTATTGCCGCTGGCGTGAACAGTGGCATCCGCAAGATGGAGCAGCCGGTGCCCTTGTACTTTGATCATGGAGATGGACCACGTCTCTGGGACGCCGACGGAAACGAATACATCGATTTCCAGATCGGCCAGGGTGCCCTGCTCTACGGCCACGTACCTCGCGGTATGGCGGCGGCGATTGCGGAACAGGCGAAGAAAGGAACCCACTGGGCTGCGCAATCAGAGTTGGAAATCGAAGTCGCGGAACGTTTGCAGAAGATGATTCCGTCAGCAGAACTCGTGCGGTTCAATAATTCTGCAACGGAAGTTGTTTTATCCGCTTTCCGCCTCGCCCGCGGTCACACCGATCGCAAATTGATTCTAAAGTTTGAAGGGCATTATCACGGTTGGGCCGACGAAGGATTGGTCGGCTTCGCGCCGCCTCCGGATAAATGGGGAACGGAAGAAAATCCCACCCGCTTGCATCCAAGCCAGGGGATCATTCCGGAAGTGCCCGAACAATTTGTCGTCGCGCGCTGGAACGATCCGGAACATCTGCGCAAAAAGGTTGATGAATACAAAGGCCAGATTGCTGCCATCATTTTCGAACCGGTTCTTTGCAACACCGGTTGCATGGAACCTGTTCCGGGGTTGATGCAAACGATTCGCGAACTGTGCGATCGCGATGGCATGCTGATGATTTCCGACGAAACGATTACCGGCATTCGCTTCGGCGCTGGTTGTGCGCAGAAATATTTCGGCTACTCCCCGGACCTGACGATTCTCGGCAAAGCGATTGGTGGCGGCTTACCGTTCGCCGCGCTCGCGGGAAAGAAGTTTGCCTTCGAGAAAATTATGAACGGTTCAGTCATTCACGCCGGAACGTTAAACGGCAATCCTCTTTGCCTCGCGGCCAGCAAATGGTGTTTGGACTTCGTCATCTCACGCGGCAACACGCATCCGAAGGAGATCAACGATCTCGGCCAAAAGCTCATGACAGGCCTGCGAAAGCTGGCGGACCAACATAAAATTCCTCTCCGTCCACAAGGACCAGGTTTGGTTTTCCATTGTGGGATGTTGAAGCCCGGAGCCGCGGAAGGCGTGATCACCAGTTACCGCGATTACGTCAAACGTCATGACACCCCGCGCTGGGCGCACTTGCGTCGCTGCTTGCTGGAAGAAGGCGTTCGCGCGATTGAACGCGGGTTGTGGTTCATCAGCATGGCGCACCAGGAAAAGGACATCGACGAAGCGTTGCAGCGCTCTGCCAAGGCCTTTGTGCGTCATGCGGCGGAATGGAAATCCTAACGCAGCATGAGCAAGCGACGCCGCGTTTTATTCACCGGGTTGTTTCACGAAACACATACGTTCGTGGAGGGTACCACCAGTTTGAAGGACTTCTCGGTTCTCCGCGGCGACGAGTTGTTACGCTGTGAAGGTGATAGCTCTCCACTAGGAGGTGCGCTCGCTTCTGCGCGCGAGTTTGGCTGGGAGATTCTTCCCGCGATTGATTTCCGTGCGTCACCGAGCGCGATGGTGGAGGACGCGGTTATTGATAGCTTCTGGAAAGAGTTCAAGGGACGGGCCCTTCCCCTTTTATCGTCGGGCATTGACGCCATTTATTTGGTTCTTCACGGTGCGATGACTTCGCAGTCGCTCGACGATGTGGAAGGAGAGATTCTCGAACGAATCCGAAAGCTGCCCGGTGCAGCGTCCGTTCCGATTTTTGGCGTCTTTGATCTGCATGCCAATTTTACACAGCGCATGGCGAATCATTCCAATTGCCTTGTCGCCTATCGCGAAAATCCCCACACCGACGCTCGCGATGCGGCGCAATTGGCAGTGAAGCTTCTGGAAAAATCTTTTCAGACCGGAGATATCCCTCGGACTTACTGGGAGCATCCTGCATTGGTGTGGCCACCAACCGGAACCGCGACGGCGAGCGAGCCAATGGCCTCGTTGGAAAAGATGACTCGGTCGATGGAGTCCCGTTGCCCGGAAGTCTGGTGCGCGAATGTGGTCGCCGGCTTTTCCTTTGCGGATATTCCGGAAACGGGCGTTAGCTTTACCATCTGTTCAATTGGATCCGAACCGGATGCGCGCAGGAAGTTGAAAGAACTCTCGGAGTCAGCATGGAATCTTCGTGCCCTTGGAAACGCCACGGAACCAGATATCGACGCCACCA
>CBHTTJ010000092.1:0-21944 GCA_966095605.1 uncultured bacterium
GGGTAGATGCAGTATTCGATCCGTCGTTGTCTTTTGTTGATGGCCGCTGTTCTTTGCTCGTTTGCCGGAAAGGGCAGGGCGCAGAGCAATGTGGTTGATGCTTCTACGTTGACCGGAAAACTGATCATGGGTTACCAGGCCTGGCACGCCACGGCCGGCGATGGCAATCCACTGGGGATTTACGTCCACTGGGGCGACGCCGAAGGCGATATGCCGGCGCCGACGAGCATGGTCGATGATATCTGGCCTGATCTTTCGGAATTCTCGGCGGACGAATTATACGATACCACGCTGACGATGGGAAATGGGCAACCCGCCAAATGTTACTCCGCCTACAAACAGAGCACGGTGAACCATCATTTCCAATGGATGCGCGATTACGGAATCGACGGCGTGATGGTGCAACGGTTTATCAAAGACGTCGTGCGTAGCGCCGGGTGGACTGGATTGCGCAATGGAAATCTCGTCAATGCGCGGAATGCCGCGGAAACTTACGGTCGCGTGTTCTGCGTCGAATACGACATGTCGAATGATGACCCAGCCACCGTCATCAGTCATTTGACCAACGATTGGACTTATCTTACCGGCACCCTGGGCATCACCAACAGCACGCGTTACCTGAAGCACAAAGGCAAACCGGTCGTAGGAATCTGGGGCCTTGGTTTCACCGGGGTCGCCGTGCCGCCAAGCGACGCACAGACGATTGTAAATTATTTCAAGAACGCCGGCTGCACCGTGATGGGTGGGGTGCCGTATTGGTGGCGCACCTTGAACAACGATTCACAGACCAATGCCGCGTGGCTTCCGGTTTATCATTCCTTTGACATCGTTTGTCCGTGGTCGGTTGGGAAATACAGCATCCCGAGTCACGTCGATTCGCTAAAAAGTTTTATGGCGGCGGACATCGCCGATTTGAAAACCACGGGACAGGATTACTTGCCGGTGATTTATCCCGGATATTCCGCGGCAAATCTCGGTGGTGGCGCGCGCAACAGCATTCCTCGGATCGGCGGCCGTTTTTATTGGCGACAGGCTTACGACACGATCTCAATTGGCGCGAACATGTTGTTCGGCGCAATGTTTGATGAGATCGATGAAGGCACTGCGACTTACAAACTGGCGCCGACCATGGCGACATCTCCAACGAATGCGCCGGGAGGAAACAATGTGTTCGCCCTGGATGTGGATGGTGAATCGTTGCCCAGCGATTGGTATTTGCGCGTGGCCGGGCAGGTGAATCGCGTGCTTCGCGGCGATGTGCCGTTGAATGAAGCATTGCCCATTTCACCAACGAATCAGATCACGGTGCTTTCTCCCAATGGCGGCAACAGTTGGACGCAGGGAATGTCGGTGACGGTAACGTGGAATACTACCGGGGTCGTTAGCGCCGTGAACATCGACCTTTCGACCGACAATGGCACCAACTGGACGCGACTGATTTCCAACATTCCGAATACCGGGTCTAAAATATTGCGCGTCCCACATGTTCCGCCGAGCAGTGCTTGTCGCATTCGCGTGAGTGAACCCGACGGCACGCCAACCGATTGGTCGGACAATACTTTTGCTCTTCAGTCGGCAAACTCGAATCTCGGGACACATCTGGAGCCGTTGTGGAGTTTGGCGCCGGGAAGTCGCAGTTACGTCACGACCGCTGCAACGAGCACGCCAAATCAACGTTGCGTCGCGTATAACGCTCTTTCCAACCAGGTCTACATCATCAGTCGAACCGGCCAGACGACGGGGCTGACGATTAATGTTTTGAACGCGACGAGTGGCGCGGATTTGTATCAGCTCAACACGACTGGAATCAGCGGCGGCAGTATTGTGCTGCTGATGATGTGCGTGGCGGATGATGGCGTGCTTTACGCCGGGAACATGAGCAGCAGCGGCACTGGAGTGGCGACGTTTAAACTCTATCGTTGGGCGAACTCGGGTAGTGGCACCGCGCCGGTGTTGGTTTATTCCGGCGAGCCAGCCGCACGAACCGATGCCGTGCGTTGGGGAGATTCGATGCACATTCGTGGCACCGGAACGAATACACAGATCCTCATTGATGCTCACGGAACAAACCTCTGCGCCTTGTTGAGTCCCACCAATGGAAACGTGAACACGTGGGCTTCCGCTGGAGCCACTCAAGAATATTACGGCATCTCCATTGGACGCAGTCTTCAGTTCGGGCCCGGAAATACCTTTTGGCAAAAGCGAAAGGGAGACCGTTTGCAACAATCGACATTTACCACGTCACCGTTTACGACGACAGCCACGACGAACTACTATCTGTTCAATTCCGGTGTCAGCGTTGTGGAAATGGACTTTGGCCAGAACCTCATGACGGCAATCGATTTTCCAATTACCACCAACATTGCGGACGCATTGGAATTCTACGACATCTCCAGTTTGTATAATGCCCAATTGCTCGGGCGTTATTCGTTTCCAACGAACCAACAGGGTAACGTCAATTTTATCGCCCACACGATTTTCGCTGGAGACAAAATCTTTGCCGTCGACGGCAACAATGGCGTGCTTGCGATGCAGATTGTCGCAGTCCCGCAAATAACATTACATCCGCAGAGTCAGACGGTTTCCAACGGGGCGAACGTTTTGTTGAGCGGAGCAGCAACCGGAGTTGCGCTCAATTACCAATGGCGAAAGGGCGGGGTGCCGATCGCCGGTGGTACGAATGCGACACTGATCTTAACGAACGTTTTCGGTGGAAGCAGTGGTAGCTACAGCTTGTCAGTGAGCAACAGCGCGGGTGTGGCGTTGAGTTCCAACGCCATTGTGTCCGTCATCGACCCAGTGATCACTACCCAGCCTGTTTCGCAAATGGTTTTAGCGGGTGCGAATGCCGGCTTTTCCGTGCAAGGTTCAGGTTCCGGTCCGTTGTTTTACCAATGGCGTTTTCGGGGCACGAACCTGCCCGGGCAGATCGGCTCGCAACTGTCTTTAACGAATGTGACCGTTGGTAATGCGGGGTTCTATTCTGCTGCCGTGTCGAACTCGTTCGGTTCCATGGTCAGTTCCAATGCCAGCTTGTCCGTGCTTTCGATTCCTGTGACTCAATCCAACGTGGGAATTAACTTGAGCGGCGAAACCGGCAGCCATTTCCAGGTAGATTGGAGCACCAATCTTTCTTCCAGCAACTGGACGGTGCTGACAAACCTTTATCTCCCGTCGAATCCGTTTTTCGTTCCGGACAATCTGAATTCCAATGCGACGGAGCGTTTCTATCGGGTGAGGTTGTTACCCTGAAGGAGTGAGAAACCATGATTTCCTACGACAACCCGGGAGACCGTTTTCCAAAAATCTACCTCTTGTGCTCCTTGGGATGCTTTGCTAGCTTCCCCGAGTTCGTGGACGGTCATTAGGTTTTTATCCCTTATAAACACAACACAATTTTATGGCATACGAACTACCTGCATTACCCTATCCGAAAGAAGCGCTCGAACCTTTCATCGACGCGCAAACGATGGAAATCCATCACGATCGCCATCATAAGGCCTACGTCGACAACGTTAATAAAGCCATTGCTGGCTCCGACCTGGAAAAGAAGAGCGTTGAAGAACTCATTAGTAATCTGAGCGCTGTTCCGGAAAACATCCGCGGCGCAGTCCGTAACAACGGCGGCGGCCATGCCAACCATACTTTCTTCTGGAAACTGATGGCGCACGGCGGCGGTCAACCTGTTGGTAAGCTCGCTGAAGCGATCAAATCCACCTTTGGGAGCTTCGACGCTTTCAAAGAAAAATTTGAACAAGCCGGCATGACCCGCTTCGGCAGTGGTTGGGCCTGGCTTGTCGTCAATGGCGGCAAATTGGAAATCTGCTCCACTGCCAACCAGGACAGCCCCATCATGGGCAAAGCAATCGCTGGTTGCGAAGGCAAGCCGGTGCTCGGCTGCGATGTCTGGGAACATGCTTATTATCTGAAGTACCAGAACAAGCGCGCGGATTACCTGAAGTCCTGGTGGAATGTTGTTAACTGGGATCAGGCTAACAAGAATTTCGAAGCGGCCAGCAAATAATTTGCGGTTCCTCCACAAAGGCGCGAGAGGCGAAAGCTTTTCGTGCCTTTTTTATTTTCAGGAGGGCGGGTGAGGTGTACTTCCGCGACTCGGGAAAATTGAAATAATCGCACGGTCGGTCGGACTATTGCCGGCCTGCCGGTCTTCATTTGTCAGGGGTAGCTGAATCCAGAAGCGACTTCCTTTTCCCATCTCGGATTCGACTCCGAAGGTTCCGCCCATTTTTTCAACCGCTTTGGCCACGACGGCCAAGCCAATTCCGCTGCCTTCGTATTGTCGGGCGTTGATCCGTTCAAACATTTTGAAGATGCGCGCCTGATCTTCCGTTGCGATCCCAATACCGTTGTCTTCCACCCAGAGTTTTGCCAGACCGCCATTTTGGTCGACGTGAATGTGGATATCGGGTTCGCGATCGGCCGGGATAAACTTGATGGCATTGCCAATCAGGTTCGAGATGGACTGAGACAGCAAAGCCGTGTTGGCGAGAACTGACGGAAGGTTCGGCTCCACATGAAAGTAATCTTGTTCCATGAATGGATATTCGCTGATGAGTTGATCGATGAGCCTGTTTAAGTCGACAGGATGCAACGGGAGATTCGAACGAGACGCCTGGCTGTAGGCCAGAACGTCAGAGATTAAATTATCCATGCGGCCTGCCGCAGAGTTCATCCTGTCGAGATAATCGTTCGCTTCAGAGCTGATTTGGTCTTTATAATCTTCAATCAGGATAGCGGCGAAACCGCGGATCGTTCGAAGCGGGGCGCGGAGATCGTGTGAAATCGTGTAGGAAAAGACTTCCAGGGACTTATTAATTTCCCGCAGTTCCGCTTCGGCCCGACGGCGAGCCCTGACTTCCCTGTTGATGGAACGTATCCACAAGAGAAGCCCGATCGATAAGGCGGCGGCGGCGATCAACACTTCAATCCAACGTCTTTGCCAGATTGCGCCGCGTTGGGCGGCCTGTAACCCGAACGGAAGGTGACGATCAGAGATGCCGTCGAGTTCCTCGGTTGAGATCGATCCGAGCGCGCCATCGAGAATGCTGGCGAGCATGGGGGCTTCGCGACGAATGGCGAGTCGTAACGGAAAACTTTCATCTGTAACGCCGGAGATAATCAGATTGAGTTCAGGGTGATCATTGAGGTAGCGGCTAGTGACAATCATGTTGGCCACAGTCGCGTCGGCTTTTCCCTGCGCTACCAGTCTGAAACAGTCGAGCATCGTGTCGGCCTCAATGAAGTGTGCCTTCGGCAAACGGCCCGTCAGGGCCATCGTCGTGATATGATCTTTAGGCATGGCGATCGTTGCATCACGTAATAGCGTAACGTGATAAAAGCGAAGATCGTGTTCCCGGGAGATGATAACGACGGGCGAGGAATAATACGGACGTGTGAAGTGGAATATTTTTTCGCGTTCGGAAGTTTGAGCAGTGCTCGTGGTGCAATCAATCTGCTTATCCCGGGCTAAACGAAGGGTTTCGTCCCAGGATTCTGTCGCGACAACCTGGAATCTTAATCCGGTGCGCTGATGGATGAGCCTGAGGATATCGATATCGATTCCTGCGGCCTCGCCATTTTTGGCGAAAAATGAAAAAGGAGCCCAATCTGGGGTCAGACCAACTCGGACAACCGGATGTTCTGTAATCCACTGACGTTGCTCGGAGGAGAGGTGAAATGCGTTATTGGTGTCAGACGAAGCGAGAACAACAGGCGAAGTTACTGCCGCGAAAAGGAAATAAACCGATAAAATAAACCGTTGCATTCATTGCTCCTCAGGCAATTTCTCACGCGAGCGGAGATGCGAAAAACGGTAATTTGCTGTAGGCGATTTCTTGACGTAGTTCTGCTTTTTTCAAGGCCCGTATTTGCGAAATAGGCAAATTCGTGGTTTCTTGGTAGTTCCGAATGAAGGAGCGTCCGTTGTTCTTGCAGATAGTTTCCCTGTTGGTCTTCGCTTGGTTTGGCACTGCATTCGCAGCCACTCTTGAGGTTGGTCCCGGAAAAACGTACCCGACAATCGGCCAGATGCCCTGGGAAAATCTTCAGGCGGGCGACACGGTGCTGATTCATTATCGCACCAACCCTTATGCCGAAAAATTTGTAATCTGCCGACAGGGAACGCCGTCGGCGCCGATTACGATTCGTGGCGTCCCAGGCCCGAACGGCGAATTGCCAAAGATAACGGGCGAAGGTGCGACGACGCGCACGAACTTGAGTTACTGGGGCGAAAACCGTGGCGTTGTTAAAATTGGTGGTGCCAATAAACCGGCTGATACGTTGCCGCAATTTATTACCATCGAAAATCTGGATATCTCAGGAGCACGGACCCCGGAAACATTTACCGGCGCCAATGGTGCGCCGCAGACCTATCAGAGCGTGGCCGCCTCGATCTGGATCGAAAAGGGAACAAACATCACGATACGAAACTGCACCTTACACGACAGCAGTATCGGCTTCTTTGTGTCGTCCAGTGACACCCTGGCTTCGCAAAATATTTTGATGGAGGGTTGCTATGTCTATGGGAACGGAAACACAAACAGCGCTTTTGCTCACAATCTTTATACAGAAGGGCTGGGTTTGATATTTCAGTTCAATCATTTCGGTCCGCAACGTCCTGGTTGCCTCGGAAACAATTTGAAAGACCGTTCGGCTGGATTGGTGGTCCGCTATAACTGGATCGAAGGAGGAAGCCGCCAATTGGATTTAGTGGACGCAGAGGACAGCGCTGTCCTTCGGGCAGATCCGTCCTATCGGTCAACCTACGTATACGGAAATATTTTGGTTGAGCCAGATGCTGACGGAAGTTCACAGATCGTTCATTATGGAGGGGACAGTGGTACGGTGGAAAATTACCGAAAAGGATGGTTGTACTTTTACAACAACACGGTGGTTTCAAGACGCTCCACGCCCACAGTGTTGTTTCACCTGCAAACCGACGAGGAAAGTTGCGACGCACGAAACAATATTTTTTATGTAACAAACTCAGGCAGCGCGATGGCGATGAGCGATGGAGCGGGGAACCTGGCGTATGCCCGCAATTGGTTGAAGAATGGATATATCAATTCTTTCTCGGCAATTTCTGGCGCGGTGATCAATAGCGGGGGCAATATCACAGGCACCAACGCGGGATTTCTGAATGAAACCAATAGCGACTTTCATCTGTTATCTTCCTCGCTCTGTATCAACGCCGGTGGGCCGATGACCAATGTTACGGCGCCGCTATTTCCCGCTTCTGAGTACGTGAAGCATCAATCGGGAACAGCTCGTCTGACGAATGGGATCATCGATATCGGAGCATTTGAGTTTCGTCCACTGATCGATCTCTGGCGTGTGACTCAGTTTAGCACCAACGCCAGCAATCCAGCCGTCTCTGGCGATACCGCAGATCCGGATAAAGATGGCGTTAATAATTTTCTGGAATATGCCCTGGGGCAGGACCCTTTGCGCTCAGATACGAATGGATTGCCGCGTCCCGTTATTGTCACTACCAACGGCAGCAATTTTTTGGCAATGACGTTTAGAACCCGTTCGAAACCTTCCGGATTAATTTATACGGTGCAAACTTCTTCCAATCTCACAAGTTGGGTTGATGGACCATCGTATTCGGACAACACAAATACCAACTCAACTTCCAGCGCTCTGGAAGTTTCTCCTGACGGCGCGACGAATAAAACTGTTCGATTGATGGCTCCGATCACTTCGGGCGGGGCGGCCTTCATGCGTCTCAAAGTTCAGTAAGCTTAAAGGCTCTTCATTGACGAACGGCGGCCTGTTTTGCAGACTGTTCAGTCAATGACGACTGATTGCGCTCGACATTCTTGCCTTTGGGAAGGTTGTGCCCATGGATAATGGCGGAGTGCATCGTCCCCGCAATGTGGGATGGGCTCGTGCAGCAGCTTTGCTTTATGGCGATTGGGGAACAAGTAAAGCCTATGTCATCGGTTTCGCGTTTAGCGGCGCTTTTGCCATCGGAAGCTATGAAGCGCTGCCGATCATTATTTCCGTTTGCATTCTCACCGCCCTCGTCGCCTACAACTACATTCTTGTTTGTAAGCACTTTCCCGATGGAGGCGGAGTTTACTCCGCGGCCCGGGAGCAGAGTCGATTTCTTGCCGTCATGGGCGCTTTGCTGTTGGTTGCAAATTTCACCGTAACGGCGGCAATGAGTGGTTGGGCGGCGATGAATTATTTCCGAGTGCCAGAACCGTGGGTTCCTGGAGCCACTATTTGTCTGATCCTTGGCGTAGTCATCGTTAATTTCTTTGGGCCAAAACACAGCGGTAGTTTTGCCATCTCTCTGGCAGCCCCGATGATTGTCGTCGTCGTGCTGATTATCGCCTGGAGCCTGCCACATTTGACCACCGTAAACCTTCGTCCAATGACGGGAAGCTTCAACAAACATTGGCTCGCGTTTACGGGAATGATTCTGGCGCTGAGCGGCGTTGAGGCGATTGCGAATCTCACCGGGGTGATGAAACTGGATCGCAATGCAACTGCGGATGCGCCGCGCGTCGGGCGGACGGCTTTGAAGGCAATCCTTCCAGTGTCCCTCGAAGTTGTGGTCGGTACTTCCTTATTGGGATGGGCGATGCTTTCAATTCCAAAGGATCAAGAGCAACTGCTGCATGAACGTTGGGAGGACATGCTTAGCGTACTTGCGCAATATTATGCAACGAGCGTATTTGGCGTGGCGTTTGGAAAGTTTTTCGCCGTCATCACCGGAATTGTCGTCGGCTTATTGCTGTTGAGCGCGGTAAACACGGCTGTTTCCGCGCTGATTGGCCTTGTCTACATGCTTGCCCGGGATGGAGAAATGCCGAGGAATTTTACACGGCTAAATCGTTATGGCGTGCCGTGGTGGCCGCTGGGTGTAGCCGCCATTTTGCCAATCGGCGTGGTGGCGTTCACTCGTGATCTGGAATCATTGATGGGACTTTACGCCATTGGGGTGATTGGCGCGATTACCGTGAATCTCGGTTCCTGTTCGTTTAATCGAAATCTGAAGTTTCGTTGGCATGAGCGTGCGATTATGGCGGTGACATTTTTGGTGTTGTTTGCAGTCGAACTGACGGTTGCTAAGACAAAACAGGACGCGTTGTTTTTCGCCTGCCTCGTATTGTTGGTCGGATTTGGGCTAAGGGGTTACGGCCAACGCCGCGCAGGTTTACGAACGTTGACGGTTTCTGCTGAAGTGGCGGCGCATGTTGAGCCGGGTTCTGTTCCCGGTTTCAAACTCAATCTCAGTGGCGGTCAAACGATTCTTGTCGCTGCTCGAGGCATGACTCCGGTTTTAAAATTTGCCATGGAAGAGGCGCGGTTGCGTCAGGGCACGCTATATGTTTTATACGTTAAGGAACTCGCGGTGAACGTTCCCGGACAATTGTCAAACGAAGACCGTCCGAAATGGCAGGACGATCCGAAAGCGTCGGCAATCATGTATCCAGTCTTGCAACTAGGGAAAGAAAACGAAGTTCCTGTGGTTCCGATTTATGTCGTGAGCGATCATCCTGCTGGAACGATTTTGGATCTCGCGGCAACCTTGGGGATCGACATGCTGTTCCTTGGATCTCCACATAGAACTCGGTTGGTTTCGTTGCTGAAGGGAAACGTCGTAACAGAAGTGGCCCGTAGCCTTCCGGAAAACATCCAACTCATTATCCATGGATAAGCGGAGCTGGCCTTTGACCAGCTCCGTTCGAAGCGGAAGCGATTATCTTCCGTCGTGGTCGGCGTCGCCGGGAATGGCACGTTCAACGCGATCCCACGCAGCACGCGTAGCGTTTTTGGCCTTTTCCCAGGTGAGTCGTGATTTACCTTTCCCACGCTCGTATTCGCGCTCCAGGTCAGATTCGATATCTGTATACCGTTTGCCTGAGCCAGCATAGCGACGGTAACCTTCGTAACCCGTTCGGAGAGCAGGTTGATAATCTTCGTACGTATAATCGTTCTCGTACCACGGCTGGGTGCGATAATTCGTCTCCCAGTAAGTGTTCTCAACCGTTGGATCAATCGCCTCTCCCGCCGCCTTTCCGGCGTAGCCTCCGGCAACTGCTCCAACGACTGCTCCGACGCCGGCCCCGATGGGTCCTCCGACGGCACCACCGATGGCAGCACCAGCCGCACCGGCTCCCGCAGCGCCGATGCCGGTTCCCACTGGATGGGAGCCCGGTTCGCCGGTAATCGGGTCGCGATTGGCATCTGTCCCGCGGCGCGTCGTTTTCTGTTCTTTAACACGTTTTTCCATAACGATCCTTTTGTTTTGAGGTTGAAGTTAAGGGCATGATCGCCCTGTATTTATATTTCAACGTAAACGTGCGGGATTGATGAATCCACCGGATTGCCCGGTGGGGAGATCACTGTTTACAGAGCAGGTCGAGAAGAGAACCCCTTACTCGCCGGATTCCTCTACGGCTTGTTGAATCATCTTACGAAAAGAGTGTTCTGCTGCCTGCACCTCAGCCTGCGGGCCGAAGACGCGAGCGAAGAAATACTGTTTTTGGGTGCGGCTTTTTAACATCACGCCAAATAGCTGATAATTCGGACGTGACGGTTTCCTGATTGTTGCCGTCCCTCTGACGCGAACAAAAGTGAGATTTGTTTTCCCAAGTTGAACGGTCATTTCACTGAATTCTGCTTTGTTGTCAAAATTGCCGAGGACACGTTTCTTAATATCGGGTTGGTGGTCGTTAAGGTAAAAGAACGCGACATCCGTTTCCGTCATTCCATTCTTGCCTGGAATTAAAAAACGGCTGATCGCCCCGGATCGTTCACCTGGAGCTTCCCAAGTCCATTTCGAGGGACGAACAAAGGTGTAACCTTCCACGAGAATGTTTTCTGGATCCGCTGGCGCTCCCAAAGATGTTGCGCAGAGGCTTAAAAGAAAAAGATAAAATCCAAGAGTCAGGAACAATTTACTGCCCTCGGCCTTCATTTTTAAGCGAGTAATTTATACACGATGTCGCCGTGAACATCGGTGAGGCGAAAATCGCGGCCCTGGAAGCGATAAGTTAATTTGGTGTGATCGAATCCAAGAAGCTGCATTAGGGTGGCGTGTAAGTCGTGCACGTGGACTTTGTCTCGGACAGCGTTAAAGCCGAATTCGTCGCTTTCCCCGAGTGTGATCCCGGGTTTAATTCCACCGCCAGCCATCCACATTGTGAAGGCATTAGGGTGATGATCACGCCCATCATTACCTCCCTGGACCATCGGCGTGCGGCCGAATTCGCCGCCCCAAATAACCAGCGTATCGTCAAGCATGCCCCGTTGCTTGAGATCTTTAATCAAAGCCGCGCACGGCTTATCGGTATCGTGGCAATTCTTTTTCAAATCGTTGGTGAGGTTTCCATGTTGATCCCATGCTTCATGAAAAAGTTGTACAAAGCGAACACCGCGTTCCACGAGTCGACGGGCGAGCAGGCAATTGTTTGCGAAGGACGATTTGCCAGGTTCGGCACCGTACATTTCGAGTGTTTCTTTCGATTCACGGGACAGATCCATGAGTTCTGGTGCACTGGTCTGCATCCGGTAAGCCATCTCGTACGAATTGATGCGGGTGGAAATTTCCGGATCGCCCATGACATCAAGGTGCATTTCGTTCAGATGACGGATCGAATCCAAAGTATCGCGCTGCATCTCAGCATCGACGGCCTTGGGATTGGAAAGATAAAGAATCGGTTCGCCCTGATTGCGGAAGAGGACGCCTTGATAAAGCGAAGGAAGAAATCCGCACCCCCAGTTGGAGGCGCCGCCACTCGTGCCTTTGCTACCCGAACTAAAGACAACATAAGCAGGCAAATTGTCCGTCTCACAACCAAGGCCGTAGGTTGTCCAGGCGCCGAAGCTTGGACGGCCAAACTGCTGCGACCCCGTGTTCATAAAAATCTGAGCAGGCGCATGGTTGAACGCGTCCGTGTTCATTGATTTTACAATGGCGATGTCGTCAACGACCTGGGCGAGGTGCGGCAACAATTCAGAAAGTTCCGCACCTGATTGGCCATATTTTGCAAACTTGAATTTAGGGCCGAGCAGGGTGGAGGAGGGGTTAATAAATGCGGCGCGATACCCTTTTAACAACTCTGCAGGGGGCAGTGTTCCACTGAACTTTTCCAACTGTGGTTTGTAATCAAACAAGTCGAGATGACTTGGCGCACCGGCCATGAATAGATAAATGACGCGCTTGGCCTTGGCGGGGAAATGAGCAACGCGAGGCGCGAGAGGATTCGCAATGGAAGCTTTCGACGACTTTCCGAAAAGGCTTTGCGCCAGCAAGGAATTCAAGGCAATGGCCCCGAGGCCAACCCCGCATTCTTTAAAGAACCAGCGGCGGGTGATTTGCTTTCGCGCTTCCTGGGCGAGATGTTGATGCTTTGTCATACCTATTCCTTCGTAATCGTTTCGTCCAGATTCAAGAGGACACGGGAGACCACCGTATAGGCTGCCAGTTGTGTGGGATTTGTTCCCTCCGGCAACGTTGTTGGTTTTTCGTTCTTGCCGGTCGCCAGTTCGTATGGATTGATCCAGCCCTCGCCGATCCGTTTCTTTTGCTTTTCCAAAAGAGATTTCATTTCGGCGATTTCATTTTTCGTCGGAGGCCGCGAGGTTGCGCGACGGAAACCATACGTGATTCGTTCGTCGTCGGTTTTGCCGCCATCGGCCAGGATTTTTTGAGCCAATGCCTGGGCACATTCGATGGAGACCGTTTCATTCAAGGTGGTCAGCGCTTGAAGCGGAGTGTTTGAGCGCATACGTCGAACACAGGAAAAATCGCCGTTAGGAGTATCAAAAGTCTGAAGCATCGGATACGGCACGGACCGGTAACGAAAGGTATAAAGGGCGCGGCGATAGCGCTCTGGACCGGTTGCTTCTATCCAGGTTTTTGGGCCGTAGCTGGTTGGGGGCTTGAAAAGAAATTCGGGAGCGGGAGCAAATACGCTGGGACCTCCGATCTTATCATTCAACAAACCACTGGCGGCTAACGCGATATCGCGGACTATTTCGCCTTCCACCCGGAAGCGCGGTCCGTGAGCGAGCAAGCGGTTGTATTGATCTTTTTCGTAGGATTCCGGCGTTATTTTCGACATCTGCCGATAAGTAGATGAATTTACGATTAGATGATGGATATGTTTGATGCTCCAGTCATGTTCCATGAACTCGCAAGCCAGCCAATCGAGCAATTCCGGGTGCGATGGGAGTTCGGCGCGGGTGCCGAAATCTTCAGGCGTGCTCACAAGCCCAAGACCGAAATAAGTTTGCCAGATTCGGTTTACGAACACGCGTGCGGTCGTGGGAGATTTCTTGTCCACCAACCATTGCGCGAGAGTTAAACGACTGTCGTCAGCCTGCGGTGGTAAAGAATGCAGAAAAGAAGGGACGCCCGGCGTGACATCTTTCGTTGGTTTCAGCCAGTCGCCACGTTTTAAAACAAACGTCTTCCGTTTTTCCTCGCCGGGACCTTCGTTCTTATGAGGGGATAGAGCGAGACTCGGAGAGCCTTCTGGCCACTGTTGCCAAAGCTTCTCAATCTTTTCATTTTCCGCCGCCCAATTCGTCACAGTCGTGCGCCAGCAACTAAAAACCATTTCGATTTGGGTCGGAGTCCTTTTTTGATGCGGTATTTTGAGGAGCTCTCGAACATTGAAGGGCAGGGGATCAGCGATGGCATTGGTCGATTCAGAAACGCTTAAACGGAACCGCCCGAGGTTGTGGTTTTGATTATCATCAGAATTCCAACCGCCATGCGCCTGCTTTAATTTAAAGTTCAGGATAACACCATTCGTGAACTGGACTGGCTTTTTTGCGACGAAGACGGCCTTGCGAGGTTGATTGCGCCGGCCCGGCCCGGCGTCGATCCCCCAGGCTGTATCGTCTTTATCATCAATAGCGAAATCGACGGGACCGTAAACGCGCTTTTTGCCAGACTTGTCATCAAATTCTGACTCGAGATCCTTCTCTGCGTTGGAAAAGTCAGCCGTCGCTTTTACGAACTTTACGTTCATTTTGTTCGTAGAATTTTTTGCGTCGACAGCCTCGACATCAAATTCCGTCAGGGCAGCCATTCCTTTGATTGACCGTCCGGGTCCATGGCAGGGAAGATTTGGATCTGTTAGATATTCCAGGCGGAAAGATCCAATCGATGGCAAATCATTGGTGCCGCGGAAATGTGCCGTCCATTTGGTAGGAGCATAACTCGCGGCGCGAATCGATCCATCCTCATAATAATAAAAGCGCTCGCCATTGTCCCCGGAGTTCGTGCATGAGACGACATGCCATTCGGGTTGATTGGTGCTGACTGACTCTTCCCACTTGGCCATGCGCTCCAGCCAAAAAGGCGTCTTTGCCTTTAACTCCGATTCTATGAATGCGATTTCCTGTCGAATGTCCTGGATCTTTTTTAGCTGATCGGGGGAGTAGACGACGGTCGATGATTCGTGAGCGTTATTCAGGAATGCAAACAAACGGTAATATTCCTCCTGAGTCAGAGGATCGAATTTATGGTTATGACATTGCGCACATTGAATAGTGAGACCCAGAACACTTTTACCCACGCAGTCCATCCGATCGAACATCGCATCCATTCGAAACTGCTCAGGATCAACGCCGCCTTCTTCGTTCAACATCGAATTGCGTAAGAACCCGGTCGCAACGATTTGATCCTGCGTCGGGTTTGGCAGTAAATCGCCCGCAATCTGTTCAATGACGAATTGATTGTAGGGAATGTCCTTGTTGAAGGCATTAATCACGTAATCGCGGTAGGCCCAAACAAATCGGGCTTTGTCTTTTTCAAAACCGTCCGAGTCAGCGTAACGAGCGGCATCGAGCCAAATTCGTCCCCAGCGTTCACCGTAATGAGGTGATGCCAAAAGTCTTTCTACCTGCTTTTCGTAAGCATTCGGTGACTTGTCGGCAAGGAAAGCGTCGACTTCTGCTATTGTCGGAGGAAGGCCGATCAAATCCAGAGACAAGCGACGCAACAAGGTCACTTTATCTGCTTCCGGGGACAGTTTGAGTTTTTCGTTTTCTAAACGGGAGATGATAAAGCTATCAACGGGGCTCAGGACTGCCGCCTTATTTTTCACCACGGGAACCTTGGGGCGTAATGGCTGTTTGAAAGCCCAATGATTCGTCTGCTTTTGCGGTGTTGCACCAGCAAGCGCATCGGGCCATACGGCACCTTGATCAATCCAGGCCCGGATCAACCCGACCTCTCCATCAGTCAGTGGATCTCCCTTTTTTGGCATCTTTAAGTCGTCCCTCAAACGAGCTACAGCAATAACCAGCAGACTCTCTTCACTGTTTCCGGGGATGATAGCTCGGCCTGATTCACCGCCCTTCATGGCCGAGGCTTTTTGGTCCCACCGCAAAGACGCCTCCTGCTTTTCCGATCCATGACAATCGTAGCAACGATTCTGGAGGATGGGTAGAATGTCCTTGGCAAAATCAACTTTCTTTTCGACGGGGGGCGGCAGTTTACTCGTGTCCACCGCATAACTGCTAGTGGACAGAATTCCCAAAATAACTGCGACGGATCGCAAGAAACGACCTGTGAAATTCATTGGCTAACTTGGACGAGAATACGCAAGCGCCGATTCACCGTCATGCAGATTTTGAAAAAATTGACAGGTATCTCTCATCCGTAGCCACATGCTAGGGAGACCTGTCTGATTTTTGTGGCAGTGGCGCCATATCGGGCCGCTGACAGATCTGAAGCCAGAATTTGTGCAGGAGAGCACTTAATTGAAGTAGTTCCTCGAAATTAAGAGGTTTTACGAGGTAGGAATTTGCCCCGAGATCATACGCCTGGTTGATATCGAAGCTTTGTTTGGAAGAGGTGAGAACAATCGCGACCAAACGTTTAAACTGTTCATGCTCCCGGACCCATTTTAATACTTCGAAGCCACTTTTTCGGGGCATTTTCAAATCCAGCAGCAACATGTCAGGGAAAGGAAATTTTTGCCGATCCCGATAGCCGGCGTCGCCCTTCAAATAAGCGAGCGCTTCCTCTCCGTCCTTTACGCGATAGATTAAAGCGTCAATCCCGGCTTTTTTGAAGGCCCGTTGAATCAACAACGCATCGTTGTCTTCGTCATCAGCAAGAAGGATGGTTTTGCCCCGCCAGTGTTCGTTCATAGTTCCCATGAGTTTTAGAAACTAAACCACGAAAGCCGCGCTCGTAGCAAAGTCCATAGAATACGTAGGGCTTTCCTTTAAGTGCTAAAACGGCCGTTCTCTTTGTGCAGATTGTTTTCTACTGCAAACTTCATCAGTTCCGCGGTGTTTCGAGCACCGATTTTCCTGCGGATGCGAGCGCGATACGTTTCAATCGTTCGAATGCTAAGCCGAAAATTGTCGGCGATTTCCTTCGTTGTCTTCCCCCGCGAAATAAAGCTCAGGATTTCCATTTCGCGATCGCTCAGATTTACCCGTGGTTTTGGCCGTTCATCAGAATGGATATATTCCTGGAGAATTCTCGAAATTGATGGGCTGAAAAATGCCTGTCCCTGGTAAACACAGCGGATTGCCCGAGCAAGTTGATCGGAGGAAGTGTCTTTAAGGACATAACCTTTAACCCCGGCGCGGACAATCAAGAGCACGTAGTCCTTGTTTTCGTGCATCGTCAGGGTAATGACTTTTGTGCGCGGGAATTTCTTATTGATGATTTCCGTAGCGCGGAGGCCATCCATTTTCGGCATGTCGATGTCGAGAAGAGCAATGTCCGGTGAAAGCATTTCAATTTTTTTGAGTGCTTCCTTTCCGTCCGCAGCTTCGCCGACAATTTTTATGAAAGGATAATGTGCAAGACTGGAGCGGATTCCCTCGCGGACGATGCGATGATCGTCTGCAATTAAAACTGTAATCGTTGGGACCGTCCGACGAGTTTTACCGGCACTTTTTTTCAGCTTTGGCATCTGTCATTCCAAACACCGCAGTTAAAACTTACCCCTACCCGTAATCCTATTGATTAGAAAGATTTGTCACGAAACCGATCTAATGCAAACAAAAACCAATGGATAGGTCATCCGCGAAAGACGCAACGAGCCGTACAAGTTTCAGCAACAACAACTTCACTCAAGGCAGGTAATTTCGGTTTTAATTTTTTCCAAATCCAAATCGCGATGTTTTCGCTGGTAGGATTTTCCAAACCTTCAATTTCATTCAAATAATAGTGGTCCAGTTTTTCCCAAAGAGGTTTGAATGCGGCAGAGATGTCGGCGTAATCCATGACCCACCCAAGTTTCGGATCGCAATCTCCCGCTACTACGACCTCGACTTTAAAGCTGTGACCGTGAAGGCGGCGGCACTTATGGTTTTTCGGGAGCCTGGGGAGCAAGTGTGCTGCTTCAAATTGAAATGTTTTTCGGAGTTCCATTTTCATAGGCTGTAAAATTTTCACATTTCCCAATCTGTCCAAATCACTAAATCTCCCAGCGCAGGACGGCCATCATGACGCCATGTCAGCGGTGGCTTTTGCATTTGACCGATCGGGCAAATGCGCGTCACCCCCCAACGGGCGAGTTCTTCGGCCAGCTTGTGAGCCCGGTTTTGTGGGCCGGCAATCCCGACAGTGGATACTTTGCCAAAGACCTGATCGGCGGCCTGTAACGCCTCGCTTAACGTCGTAACCGCTTTTACATAGATAAAGCGGTTCAAACAGGAGAGTCGGAATTGAGGATCGTTCTCGTAGACAACCGTCCAGGCTGTCGATCCTTCGCTCTGCCATTTTTTGGCGTCGGAAGAATTCGCGACGCGGATATCGTAAAAGGATCGGTGTTGATGAATTGCCGCGGCTTCTTCGGTTTTTAATTTTCCTCGAGGCGTTTTTTGCTCGTGATGTTCAAGTTCGATTGCCAGCAATTCAGCAAATTTTTCAGGAGTAACCCGGCCGCCATTTTCGACATAAAAAACGTGCGGGGAAAGGCAACCGAGTTGATTCCAGACGACAATATCGTGAGCGGCGCGAGTGATCAGCTTTTCAATATCGGATGACGACAAAGATTCATGTGAGATGTAGCCAAAGCTCACCCGGTTGCCATAACCGATGAAGCGCACTTTTCCTGGTAAATGTTTTCTCACCTTCTCGAGCGTTTCGTCGCTACCCGTCGCGGTTACGCACGACGCTTCTTCAAAGAGAACGGATTCAAGATGTCGTGAGCCGCCTTTCCATTCGGCGATTTCGACACACGCGGCTAACTTTGGTTCCGCTTCGTAAAGAGAATGGGCAAACAATCTTGGGATCAGGGAAGTATGACTGCCACATTTGACGAACTGGGCGGAACGAACCAACAGCCCAAGAATAATGCTGGTCAGCGTGGAATTGGGAATATTTCCCGCGGCGATGTGAACCAGCAGCTCAGGTCCCCGTGCCATGGCTGCACGATCTGTATTTTGCTCGAGGTCGTTCGCATGAAATCCATCGAGGCGTTTGGCATGTCCTAATTCCTGAAGAACCAGGTGTCGCAGATTTTTCGCCGTGATCTGGGAAAAGAAATCTTCAATTCCCATTTGCAGACTCTCCCGGGAAAAGCCCGTTGCTTCGGGTCCCAATTCCAAAAGTTTCAAACGGAACGGAAACGTTGGGTTTAACCAGCTTCCCGCAAGGTCGCTCAGCACACGAATAATATCGTCAGTAGTTCGATGCTGTAGATATTGCTCACGATTCCGCTTCAGCGTTTGACACGCCTCCGTGATCATCGCCGGCGTGATTGTGGCGTCGGAGGGGAGATCGGCCATGAAATAATTGGGTAAATTCATTGTCAGACCTCTGGATTCAATGGAGACACCTCTTGCCGTTGATGAGACGAATCAACGTGTTCACGCTTTCTCAATCCACTCAGGAAATAGAGACCGGATAATGACAACAGGACGAAGAGGGCCAGTAGATTGTAAATGCCAAAATAACTCTCAGATGCATGAGCCCGAGTGGAGAGGTCTTTGACCCACTTTCCTACAAACCAATGCGAGAAGTTTCCCAGCAGGCCCCCGATGGTAATAAAGCACCCGAAAACTCGCCCGCGCACGGAATCATGAACAGATTCCATGAGCGACGCCTCGACGATTGGATACGTTGCCATGAAGAAGAATCCATAAGCGCCCAACATTACGGGAAACCATCCTGGAGAAACGTGAGGGAAGAAGAAAATCGTCAACGCAGCGCCGACCAACAACATCGCCGCCCAACGCCAACGTCCTCGATCGCTTAAGTGACCAAACAAGGGATTACTGATCATCGACGCGAGATAAATACAGCTCAACGCCAGGCCGGTTTGTTTTGCGTTAAAGTGATGGGCGTGCTGGAGAAACAATGAGCAAAGGCTCACCATCCCGCTCCCGGCGAAATCCCGCAGACAAAATATGAAACTGGCAGCGAGGAAAAAGACCCAAAGGGCGGGGGTAGCAAAAAGTTTCTCAGCCGGCGCGGTTCCTTGAACTTTTTTGGGAAGGACGCTCTCTTTCGCCAGCAGAAAAAATAGAATCGCTCCGACCAATCCAGCAAAGCCGAGCTCGAAAACAGCGCCACGCCAACCAGAAAGGAAAAAAGGCAAAGACCAATCGTTAATGGTGGTGATGTTCGCTCGCCACCCGGCGTAAAGCGGCGCCAGAAAAAATCCAAAACTCGCGCCCAATCCAACTTTGCCCAGCGCTTTACCGGTCTCGTTGGGGAAAAGGCGTGCAATCAACGCGGTCGCGGCCGGATGGTAAAAACTGCCACCGAAGCCGGCGACGATAACGCAGACGACGGCAACGCCGTAGCTGGTGGCGAACGCCAAGCCGAGAAATCCCAGGGCATTCACCAGTAGACCAAAGGCGAGCAGTTTCTTTCGACTCACCCGGTCGGCCAACATTCCCATCGGATAACTGGGGAGGAAATAAGCCACGCTGAGCGCCGTAACGAGGAACGTTGCCTGTGCATCACTGGTCAGCCCAAAATCTTTTTGAATCAGAAGATAAAGCGGAATCAACGCAACTTGATAGATGTGCGTAAACGCATGCAGCGCCGTGGCCAGCCAAAGGGTTCGTGTTTTGTGCGCGGCGTCGTGCATTTCAATTTATCATGAGAGAGCAACCACGCGGTTCCGCGATTGCGGCCCGGCCCAGCAATTCGAATCCGCTGCTGCGGCGAATGGCGAGGTCTTCTGTTTGGATCGCCATGACCGAGCGAACATTTGCCAGATCGTAAATGCGGACAAGGCCGGTTTCGCCTTCGGCAACTTCAGCGTTCGTTTCCGGGGAAATAATTTGCACGCGAGCCCAGTGTGGAAAGCGAAAAGCCCTTTTCTCAGGGCTCGTTTTGCCGATCTGCAAATCGTAGGCCTGGGAACTCAACTCACTCATGCCGTATTCGCATTCAATGTGTGACGCCGGAATGCCCAGGTGCTTCGTGATGAGTTGATGCAACTCGGCTTTCGGCAAAACACGGGAGCGACCTTTGTAACCACCGGTTTCCAACACGCGCGAACCTTCCGCCAAACGATATCGCATGTTCTTGTTTTCGAAATGATCCAGCAGATGAACAAACGAAAATGCGGTGCCGACAATTGCAATCGGCCGGTTCGCGCACATGGACTTCCGAATGCCGAAAAGAATTTGCTCGATATCAAGTGTCCACGCGCCGGTGTTGTCGATCTGTCCGCCAAAAAACGAATCACGGGAACCGAGGTCGTGACGAACGGTTTCGAACATATGCACCAGTGAAGAATTCGGTGCGGTGGAGGGTCGGGGAGTTAAAATAATGAAACCAAATTTATCGGTGGCGTTGACCGTTTCGTTCTCGAGCAAGTCTTCGTGGTCCGCGAGAAAATTCTTTTGAAACCAGGGAAGTAGCGATGCCTCGTAAACGGCCAATGATTCCCTGGAATGAAAATGTCGACCGGGACGTTGTTCGGTTGTTCCGCTGGAGTGGAAAACAGATGTTCTTTCGTCAACGGTCAGACTGGTTAGTTCAAGATCTTTGAATGCTGAGGTTGGGACGGATGGAATCTGGTTCCATTGCTGGACAGAATCTGGCGTCGCCTTTTTAGAGAGGCAAAGTTGGCGGTAAGGAGTTACCGCTTCGAACTGAAGTCGAAAAAGCTGCAGAGCGAGTTGATTGAACTCCGATTCGTGAGCGGGATCACCGGATGTCCCCGGTTGGGCGATGAATCGCCGCAATTGAGCTGTAAAATCCGAAAATGATTGGGTAAACGACATGCGGTTTTTTCAAGGCTGGTGTTCCGCCACAGCCAAGCGGAAATTACGCAGCAAACCCGGCTACTGCAAGTTTTCTTGGGGATGTGCCTACGTTCGAGAAGTTCGGTGCCCCACGGTAAATGAGTAGCTTCGTCGGAGCGCCAGAGGGCTGGCGCAGTTCAGGACGCTATCGCGTTGTTCGGCGGCATTTTCCAGCGCGTTGGCGTCCTGGGACAGGATCGCTTCAGTTTTTCGGGAAATTCTTCTCTTTTCCATTGCCAAAGTGCCTTTCGTAAATAGGATATTCGCCGATATGGATTCGAATTACTGGGGACTCATGGTAGTCCCAATCGGAATTTTGATTTGTTTCAGTCCGGCATTGATCTGGGCCGCTTTTGGCAAGATCGAAGAGCCAGCCCCTGAAAAAGTCGAAAAGAAGAAGCACTGAGCCGCTTTTGCAGCGGTTTTGGCCTTCCGCCTTTCCTTCAGCGCATTCCTGCGCTTTTCTGTCCCACAGTCGCTTGTTTCCCTCGGTATCACAACCGAGATAGCTCTGCCTTGTCTTTGGATTTGTTCCTTGGTGAAAACTCTCCGATTTCATTCTCACAAAGTGTTTCGTGAGAAGAAGATTCCGTTCGTCTAATTGAAAACGGCCGATAGATCTTAAAAAACGGGTTAGTCTGCCGATAAAAACAGTCCTCATCTGTCCGAGGCCCGATTTTTTGTTCTTAAAAAAGGCCCTCGGCTGTCTAAGAGCG
>CBHTTJ010000093.1:0-21673 GCA_966095605.1 uncultured bacterium
GTTTGGCATGACGGATTATTTCGAGCACACGCCTGAAGGCAAGCGGGATTGGTGGCGCAATGGCGAAACGAATTACGACGAGGGCTACACCACGGAGTTGATTGGTCGTGAGGCGGTCAAAGTAATTCACGATCAACCGAAAGATAAACCTCTCTTTCTCTACGTTCCCTTCAATGCGGTGCATTATCCATTTCAAGTTCCGGAACAATACAAAGAGCCTTATCCACATTTGAAAGATCCGCGCCGAACTTATGCCGGGATGACGGCAGCGATGGATGAGGCGATTGGGAAAATTATCGCGGCACTCGAAGAGACCGGACGCCGCAAGAATACTTTGATCATCTTTTCCAGCGACAACGGTGGATACAAGCCAGGAACGGTGACGAGTAATGGTCCGTTGCGTGGCGGAAAAGGTTCCGTCTACGAAGGCGGCGTGCGAACGTGTGCGTTCGTGACGTGGGAAGGCCATGTTAAACCAGGCACCGAAGTGAAAACCATGATGCACGTCGTCGATTGGTATCCGACGTTGCTCAATTTGACCGGGGCTTCGCTAAAACAAAAGTTGCCGATCGACGGCAAAGATATCTGGCCAAGCGTGACCGCAGGAAAACCAAGTCCCCATGAAGAACTGCTCTTTAATTCCTCTCCTTTTCAAGGAGCCATTCGGATCGGCGATTGGAAATTGGTGGTGCACGGAGAATCGACGGAAACCGTTGCGGGAGATCAGCCAAAGGCAAAGAATAAAAAAGGCAAGCGCCAGCAGGGAGGAATGAAAATGGAATTGTTCAACCTTGCCGATGATCTTTCCGAGGAAAAGAATCTCGCTGAATCGAATCCGACGAAGCTGAGGGAACTTCGCACCCGCTACGAAGTATTGGCGAAGCAGGCGGTACCACCGAAGAATTCAGACCCGAAGGAATAAGCGGGGCGGCTTCCCTCGCATAGTTCGCCAAATCTTGTCACGACGATTAGATTGGTTCAAATCAAGGAATTTGGAACGAAGTGTTGACGCTCGCAAACCCGTTACCTAGATTTCTGAAAAATTTTAAGAATCGCAGCATCCATCAATGAGTAATTCAGCATCCGTTTCGAAAGGTCTCGAAGGCATTGTTGCCGCCCGCACCACTCTCAGCGACGTTCGCGGTGACATTGGCCAATTAATCTATCGCGGCTACGACATCAACGAGCTCGCCGGAAAAGTTACTTACGAAGAAGTCGTTTACCTGTTGCACTACGGTCATCTGCCGAACAAAAAGGAATTAAGCGAACTCAAGTCGCAATTGGCATCGTTCCGCGAACTGCCAAAGGGTGTTGTCGATATCATCAAGAAACTTCCGAAGGACACCCCGCCGATGCACGCCATTCGCACGGGGATTTCGGCCCTGGGTTGTTTTGATCCCGAAGCCGATGACGACAGCATGGATGCGGCTCGCGAAAAGACGCTGAAGCTGATTGCCCAGATTCCCATCGTTACCGCCTATTTCCACCGCCATCGCCAGAAGAAGGAGCTTCTTCCTTCCGATCCGAAACTTGGTGAAGCGGCGAACTTCCTCTATCTCGTCGACGGTGAAAAACCTTCGCAGGAAAAGGAAAGCACTATGGACATGTGCTACGTGTTGCACGCCGATCACGGCATGAATGCGTCAACATTCTCAGCACGCGTCACCATTGCAACCCTTAGTGATATCTATTCTTCCATCACCAGCGCGATTGGAACTTTAAAGGGACCTCTCCATGGCGGGGCCAACGAAGGTGTGATCAAGATGCTCCAGGAAATTGGCTCGCTGGATAAAGTGGACGCCTATGTTCAGGAATGCCTCGCCCAGAAGAAAAAGATCATGGGTATCGGACATCGCGTTTACAAAACGCTCGATCCTCGCGCACCGCATTTGAAGAAGATGGCCCAGATTCTCAGCGCCAAGCTGGGTGAGCCAAAGTGGATCCAGATGAGCGATCGTATTGCGGAATTGATGCTCAAGGAAAAGAACCTGAACGCCAACGTCGATTTCTATTCCGCCACGGTTTATTACTCGCTCGGCATCCCCACCGATTTGTTTACTCCAATCTTCGCCATTGCCCGAACCTCGGGTTGGACGGCGCATATCATCGAACAGCTCGCCGATAACCGCCTGATTCGTCCACAAAGCGAATACATCGGTCCGGTGGGAATGAAGGTGGCGCCGATCGAGCAGCGCTAAACGCGCTGCAAGTTCAAAGTTCAAAGTTTGAAGTTCAAAGCTTTTACACATGGCCAAAATCGAGCGATTTGAGGATATTGAAGCCTGGAAGAAAGGGCGTGGTTTGCGAAAAGCAATATACACTTCGAGCAAAGGCGGCGCTTTCGCGAAGGATTTTGAACTGCGAGGTCAAATTCGGCGAGCGGCAATGTCAATCACCACCAATATCGCCGAAGGCTTCGAACGGGGTGGAAACAGGGAATTTATTCAGTTCCTTTCGAACGCAAAAGGATCTTGCGGTGAAGTCCGAGATCAACTTTATGTAGCGTTGGACGAAAATTACGTTTCGAACGAACAATTTAAAGAATTATACGATAACGCTGTGGAAGTAAGCAGGCTGATTTCTGGATTCATGAAGTATCTACAGCACTGTGAAATGAAGGGGACCAAATTTAGCCGATTACCTCAACTTTGAACCTTGAACCTTAAACTTTGAACTAAGAGATGAATATTCATGAATATCAGGCCAAGCAGCTGCTTGCTCAATATGGCGTAGCTGTTCCTGCTGGAGAAGTTTGCGATTCCGCTGACAAAGCGAAGAAGATTGCTGAAGGACTCTTCGCCAAGGGAGAAAAACTTGTGGTTGTTAAATCCCAAATCCACGCCGGTGGCCGCGGTAAAGGAACTTTCAAAAGCGGTTTCCAGGGCGGCGTGAAACTCTGCAAGACGGCTGATGATGTTTACGAAAAAGCCAAGGCCATGCTCGGCCAGGTTTTGGTGACAAAGCAAACCGGCCCTGAAGGACGCCTCGTTTCGAAACTGCTTGTTGCGGGAGCCCCGGAAATTAAGAAAGAATTTTACTGCGCCGTTCTCCTCGATCGCGCCACCTCGCGCCCGATCATGATGGTCAGTACCGAAGGCGGTGTAGACATTGAAGAAGTGGCAGAAAAACATCCGGAAAAGATCGTTAAAGAAACGATCGATCCCGCGGTTGGGATGATGCCTTACCAGGCGCGCAAGCTCGCCGCTTCTCTCGGACTCAAAGGTGATTTGATCGCCAGTGGCGCCAAGCTGCTGCTCGGTCTCTACAAGACCTGGTGGGAATGCGATGCCGCGATGGTGGAAATTAATCCGCTCTGCATTGTGGTAGGTAATGATGGTAAAGAAACAATCTCCGCGGTCGACGCCAAGATCGGTCTCGATGATAACGCGTTGTATCGCCACAAGAACATCCAGGACATGCGAGATCTCGCTGAGGAATCCCCTCTCGAAATCGAAGCCAGCAAGTTCAGCCTGAATTACATCAAGCTCGACGGTTCCATCGCCTGCCTCGTGAACGGCGCGGGTTTGGCCATGGCCACGATGGATATCATCCAGCATTATGGCGCCAGCCCGGCCAACTTCCTCGATGTCGGCGGCGGTGCGAGCAAGGAGCAGGTCACAGCGGCGTTCAAGATCATCTTGAGCGACCCGTCCGTGAAGGCAATCTTCGTGAATATTTTCGGTGGAATTATGGACTGCAATGTCATTGCCACAGGCATCGTTGCGGCTGTGAAGGAAACGGGGTTGAAATTGCCCCTGGTCGTTCGTCTCGAAGGCAACAACGTTGTCGCCGGCAAGAAGACGCTCGCCGAATCCGGTGTCGCGATCATCACGGGCGATTCCATGGCGGATGCCGCGCAAAAAGTGGTCAAATCCATCAAAGCTTAAACGCAGCTTAATGAAAGTCACCGAGATCGCCTTTGTCTGCTACGCTGTCACTGACATGAAGCGGGCTCGTGACTTTTATGAAGGAGTGTTGAACCTGAAGCCAACGACCGTGACGAATACCGATCACGGTTCATGGACCGAATATGAATTCGGACCTTACGCACTGGCAATTGGGTCAGCTCCGATGTTTAAACCAAATCCGGATGGATGCAGCGCTGCGTTAGAAGTGGAAGACTTTGAAGCGGCCATCGCTCATTTAAAGAAACACAACGTAAAGTTTCGGATCGATCCATTGCCAACCCCGGTTTGTCGGATGGCCATGATCTTTGATCCAGATGGCAATAGCATTTGCATTCATAAGCGGAACCCGGGCCGATAAATCTAAAGACTATTTATTTTTCCCATGTCGATTCTCGTAACACCACAAACTAAAGTTCTTGTCCAAGGCATTACTGGAAGCTTTGGCGCACGTCACACTCAATTGTCCATCGATTACGGTTCCCAGATCGTCGCAGGCGTTACGCCCGGCAAAGGTGGCCAATTTTTCGAACACGGCGGAAAGAAAGTTCCCATTTTTGACACCGTCGCGGAAGCCATGAAAGAAACCGGCGCCACCGCGTCGGCTGTATTCGTGCCGCCACCGTTCGCCGCCGATGCCATTCTCGAAGGTGTCGATGCCGGACTCGATCTCGTTGTCGCGATCACCGAAGGCATTCCTGTCAATGACATGGTGAAAGCAAAACGCGCCATGCAGGGCAAGAAGACCCGCCTGATCGGTCCAAACTGTCCTGGCATTGTGACGCCCGGCGAAGGTAAAGATTCTCATGGTGGGTGCCGCATCGGTATTGCTCCCGGTTACATTCATAAGAAAGGCAACATCGGCGTTGTCTCGCGCAGCGGAACATTGACTTATGAAGCCGTCTGGCAATTGACCTGCCGTGGCGTGGGTCAATCGACGTGCGTCGGCATTGGCGGTGATCCGGTAAACGGCACATCACACCTCGACGTCATCAAGATGTTCAATGACGATCCGGAAACCAAAGGTATTATCATGATCGGCGAAATCGGCGGCAGCGCTGAAGAAGAAGCCGCCGAATGGATCAAGAAGCACTGCAAGAAACCAGTTGCTGGTTTCATCGCGGGTGCGACAGCGCCTCCAGGACGCCGCATGGGCCATGCCGGCGCCATTGTCAGCGGCGGCAAAGGAACCGCTGCGGCAAAGATCGCTGCTTTCAAAGATGCAGGCATCGGCGTCGCCGTCACTCCAAGCGAAATGGCCGATACGCTGCTGAAGATGATGTAAGCTGCGGAAATTTTTGAACCAGAAAGACGCCTCATATGGGGCGTCTTTTTTTATTTCCGTGTACCGCCCTCTTCCTTTGAAAGATCAGGCAGAAATAAACAAATAATCACCGCGGGAAAAAAGATAAATGCAATCGACAGCAACGTGCTGCGAAAATCACTTACCTGCAGGCGAATACTAAATATAACCGTCCCAATAGCAGCGGCGATACGACCGATGTTGTAACAAAAGCCGGCCCCAGTCGTACGGAGCAAGGTTGGAAACAGCGGCGGCAGATACATTGTAAACAAGCCAAAGACACCTGAACAAAATCCAATCAACGGCAGCCAGAACATTAATTCCTGATGCGTGCGAGGAACTCCATAGGCTCCAATAATCGCTCCAATGAATGCGACACAACTCCACAAGATCGTTCGCCGATATCCAAACAGCACGGCGAGCCACGAGAAAAAGAAGTTCCCAAAAATGGAAATCCCGACGACGAGAAAGAACACCAGTGTTGCCAATTGTTGCTTTTGCTCTGTCGACCACGTTGCCAGCTCGGGTAAACTGCGCAAATGCTGGATGTGCCAGAAAATAAATGCCCACCATGCGGTCAGCGTCAGCGCGCAAATGCCAATCGTTAATAAGGTCGTTTTTAAAACGGTCCCGCGAAAAAGGTCCCTTACCCCAGGATGTTCTTTCGCCTGTTCCTTCGCGTTGGACCATTCCTCAGTTTCTGGAACATTTTTACGGATCCAAAACACGAGCAACGCCGGCACAATTCCCACGAGGAAAACGTAGCGCTCAAAGGGGGCGCCGTTTTTCCCAAACCAATGGGTAATTAACGCGACGGCTCCGCACGCCACGAGAATCCCCAGATTCACTCCACATTGCAAAACACCCGCGATCCATGGACGCCATTTCTTCGGCCACGTTTCCGCAAGAAGGCTTGCCCCCACCGCCCATTCTCCACCGACGCCGACGGCGGCAAGAAAGCGAAAGATCAACAATTGCCACCATGTTTGCGCAAAGAAAGAAAGGCCCGTGAAAATCGCATAAGTCAAAATGGTGAGGCTGAGTGCGCGAGAACGGCCCAGTCGATCTCCAATGCGGCCAAAAAATCCACCTCCTAAGGCCCATCCGGTCAAAAACGCGGCTTGAATCCAGCCAGTCTTTTCTTTTACGGCCGGGGACGAGACGGCCTGATTCATCAGTTGTGCGACAAAAGGCAGCGCGACCAAGGTAAACAAATGCAACTCAAGTCCGTCAAAGAACCACCCGAGCCACGCGGCAATTCCTGAGCGCCATTGCTCCTTCGAAAGAGTCTTCAATGAGGCGTCGGCAGGGACCGTCTTGGGCGCACTTTCCGTCAAGGGATTCACTGCCTTGAGATTACAAGCGCAACAGACAAAACGGAAGAACAGGTTTAGAGGTGTGCGTCGAGATTGCAATTGCTAAGACCGGAAAAGGGAGTAAATGTCAGGGACACAGCCTCGTTATGAAAACGTTTCTCACGGTTGGATTCATTTGCTCCGTTCTTGTCCAGCAAACCGAAGCGCAAGAACAACGCGTCACGGCAAAAATCAAAAAGCAAAATGCCGAGCACAACGCAGCGATAGAGAAAGGAACTGCCCCCTCTTCGGAAGCTCCAGCCAAACCCGCGGCCGCTGCGGCGAAAAAAGATCCACTGGGCGATGTTGCCACAGCCGAGAAAGCGGTGAAATACCAGCTAAACGTGATCAAACAGGCGAAGCTGCGGGCGGACCAGGCAACAAAGAATCGGGATACGCTACACGCGACCTACAAGAACAAGAATTTAGATCCTGAAACCTATGCTGCCGTCATGAAAAGGTACGATGCTGCTGACAAGGAAATTGCCACTTCACATCAGTCATTCGTAACTGCAAAGCAGGCCTTCGAAATCCTCTACGAAAAATATCAGAAACTCGGTGGCACCACGGATTACCGTTCGCTCGTGCCGCAATAGTCAGCAATTCGAGGTTTCAGATTAGGCCGCGTTCTCCGGAGCACATTTCTTCCGAAATTCTGCGCTTTCAAATTTACTTCCCGTTCATCATCCCGTATTCAATCCGCTCCATTTTTCGAAATGAACGAATCGCATATCGCCAGGATCGCCAAGGAACTCAACGTTCAGCCTCGTCAGGTCATTGCCACCGGAAAATTGCTCGCGGAAGGAGGAACCGTTCCCTTTATCTCGCGTTACCGCAAAGAGGCCACGGGCTCGCTCGACGAAGTCGCCATTACCTCCATTCGTGATCGCCTCGCCGAACTGGTCAGCCTCGATCAACGACGTGAAAGCATTTTGCAATCGTTGCAGGAACGTTCGCTGCTCACCGATGAATTGAAAAATGCCATCGCCAAAGCAGAAACGCTCAATGCCCTTGAAGACATCTATCTTCCCTACCGCCCGAAACGTCGTACTCGCGCCATGATCGCGCGTGAGCAAGGATTGGAGCCTCTGGCAGACCTGATTTTCAAGGGCCAAAGCACCGTCGATCCACTCACCGAAGCCAAAGCGTTTGTGAATACAGAAAAAGGTGTTCCTGATACCGACCACGCCCTTGCCGGCGCTCGCGATATTATTGCTGAAATGATCAGTGAAGATGCCATGGCTCGCGCCCGCCTGCGTGAATTGTATCAAAAGCAAGCGGTCGTTCGTTCCAAAGTTATCTCTGACAAAAAGGAGGAAGGGGTAAAATTCAAAGATTACTTCGACTGGTCCGAACCGCTCTCCTCCATTCCCAGCCATCGCATGCTGGCGATTCGTCGCGGAGAAACTGAGAACGTCCTCATGCTCCGGATCCATCCGCCCGAGGAAGATTCGGTGAGTTTATTGGAATCCATCTTTGTCACCGGCAAAGGTCCCGCCGCCGAACAAGTACGTCTCGCCGTGCAGGATAGTTTTAAACGTCTCCTTGGCATTTCGATCGAAGCCGAAACACGCATGGAGTCCAAGAAGCGTGCCGATGAAGAAGCGATTCGCGTCTTCGCTGAAAATATTCGCGAACTCCTCCTCGCACCGCCACTGGGCCAAAAGAACGTCCTCGCCATCGATCCCGGTTTTCGCACGGGCTGCAAAGTTGTGTGTCTCAATCGCCAGGGGAAACTGCTGCATCACGACGTCATTTACCCAACCCAATCCGATGCGCGCGTGCTGGAAGCGGCCAGCACGTTGAAAGCGCTTTGTACAAAATTCCAGATCGAAGCCATCGCCATTGGCAACGGCACGGCCAGTCGTGAAACCGAAACGTTTGTTCGGAAGATCGGCCTCCCTGCTTCCATTGCCATCGTGATGGTCAACGAAAGCGGCGCCTCCATTTATTCCGCCTCTGACGTCGCCCGTGCCGAGTTCCCGGACCAGGACGTCACTGTGCGTGGTTCTGTTTCCATCGGTCGCCGCCTCATGGATCCACTCGCCGAATTGGTGAAACTGGATCCTAAATCCATTGGCGTTGGCCAGTATCAACATGATGTCGATCAATTTGCCTTGAAGCGAAGTCTCGACGACGTAGTGATGAGTTGCGTCAACGGCGTCGGTGTCGAATTAAACACCGCCAGTGAACAACTGCTCGCCTACGTCTCCGGTCTCGGCCCCGGACTTGCCGCGAACATTGTTTCGTATCGCAACCAAAACGGACCGTTTCGTTCCCGCGGGGATTTACGCAATGTTCCCCGTCTTGGCCCTAAAGCATTCGAACAAGCCGCCGGGTTCTTACGCATTCGCGACGGCGAACATCCTCTTGACGCCAGCGCCGTTCATCCCGAGCGTTACGGGCTCGTCGATACGATGGCCCGCGATCTGAGTTGTTCTGTGAAAGATTTACTGCGCGATCCGCTGTTGCGTCAGAAAATTAATCTTTCGAAATACGTCAATGATCAGGTCGGCTTACCCACGCTCAACGACATCCTGTCCGAACTCGCCAAGCCCGGTCGCGATCCACGCGAGAAGTTTGAAGTGTTCTCGTTCAAGGAAGGGGTCGAAAAAATCGAAGACCTCAAGCCCGGTATGAAACTTCCGGGTATCGTCACGAACGTGACCGCGTTCGGCGCATTCGTCGACATCGGGGTGCACCAGGACGGGCTGGTTCACGTTAGTCAATTGGCAGATCGTTTCGTCAAAAGTGCCGCCGAAGTCGTTAAGGTTCAGCAAAAGGTCATGGTTACGGTCACCGAAGTGGACATTCCCCGGAAACGCATTGCGCTTTCGATGAAGGCCAATCCTGAAATCGGAGGTAGCGGCGGCGGCAACCGGCCATCGGGTCCGGCCCGACCCAGCGGCCCCCGACCAGAATCCCGTCCAACGCAGGCAAAAGGTAATGATTGGTTTACGGAAGCTCTGTTGAAGGGGCAAAAGAAGTGCTAAGCCTTAGAATCTATCTATAACGTTCAAGGAAGCAGGATTTCAGCTGCTTTTCGGCTGGGTTTTCTCTCCCGTGCCTCGACGCCCAGCCGCGCAGAAAAATGGTTCCTCCACGTTTCCAGTGGAATTTTGTATCTGAGAATGCCTCCAAAACAGCAAATGGAAAAGCCCCGGAGAGGGGACGTCCACGTCCCCTCAAGTTGTTTAATTGTTTTGTTTTAACTACTGGGGACGTGGACGTCCCCACCCCAAAGCGGCCTTTCTTTATCGGAAATGCTTCTCGGCAAAACGGAGATATTGATCCCAATCGAACTCCGTAATGTCGTGTTTTCCTGTTCGGAGGTGATAACCGATTGTCTCGCCGACCGGTTGATCGACTTCAGGCATTTTATCGACCCCCAGACCTTTCCTTCCAAATAGTGCGTAAACCGGTTCGGCATTCTTTGCACCCAGGAATTCCCCTTTCGGATCGGCCCACAAGTCCTCACTGGCGCTTGCCACGTAAAGCGGACGTGGCGCAACCAGCGCAAGCAATTCATGTTGGTCCACCGGCAAGGTTTCTTCCTTATTGTTATATTTTTTGAAATTGCCGCAGAACCAATGCGGGAAGGACTCGTTGATCCGTCCTACGGTTTCGCCGAAGATGCGTTTGCTCAACGCTGCACCACCGCAACCGGAGTCGTTCGAAATCACAAAGGCAAATCTCTCGTCCTGCGCCCCCGCCCAAACAGCGGTTTTACCCAGACGCGAATGTCCATGGACCGCGACATGTTTAGCATCGATATCTTTGTCCGTTTCCATGTAATCCAGCGCACGGCTCAATCCCCACGCCCACGCGCCAATGGCGCCCCACTCCGTCGCGCCGGGTTGTGCCGAAACGTTTTTCGTGAACAAACGATGAATTCCACGTTGCAATCCCCCTTTGTCATCATCGGGAACGATGTCGCCGTAATAAACCGTCGCCACAGCAAATCCGTGTGAAAGAATTTTTTCAATAGGCCAGCGACTCGACGCGCTGCCCCGCGTTTTCTCCGTGGCTCGATTATCCACATACCCGTCCGCCGGTTTATTACGCATCCAGTTTGTTGACATCGTAATTCCCGGATCGCTGTGAACACTCTGATTTCCGCCGAAGTTCATCCCCAGAAAAGCCGGAGCCGGTTTGTGCAATCCATTCGGAACGTAGAGCAGAATGTTCATCGTCTGCTCCAGGTCGTTACCGAAGAAATGGACGGCGATTTCCTTTCGCGTCGCCTTGCCGCCGAGGGCCCGCTTATCCACGGAAACAATTTCAGTGCGCGTCTTTAATTTTTGTGTCGGGGTCTTTCCGTAAATTTCGTTTTCAAAAATCGCCATCAGTTCTTTGCGCCGTTTCTTCTGCCACGTTTTGGCATCCGTTACCTGTTTGCCATTCTCCATCACTAAAACCTCTGGCAACCAATACCCCGGCATCTTCATCTCATCGTAATTCGGCGTGAATTTTTCAGCGGCGGCAAGGTTCGTAAGAAATCCCGGAATGATGCAGATCAGCAGACCAGCGAAGAAATGCAGCGGCGATGGCATGAGGAAAAATCCGTGTTTATCAGTGTTCATCCGTGGTGAATTATTTCTTTTTCTTTGGTGTCGCAGGAATTTCATCTTGCGCGCGGTTCGGCCAATTTTGGTCGAGCAACGCTCGGAGTTCAGCAATTGTAACGGCGTTTTCAGATCTATTCGCAAGGTTCTTTAATTCACCCTGATCGTTTTCATGGTTGTACAACTCCACACCAGCCTTCGCATTATTCCATTCGGTGTATCGCCACTTTTCCGTGCGCACGGAATAACCAATCAAACCTTCACGCCAGACCTGAGTGTAAGCAGGCGCACTACGCGGCGCTTTCGGATTTTCCAACCAGGGACGCAAACTCACCCCATCAAGATACGTCGGCGCTTTAAGTCCACACAGATCTGCCAACGTGGGATACAGGTCCACTAACTCCACGGTTCGAGGTGACGATTCGCCTGAATGTTTTCCCTTCGGCGGAACAATGATGAACGGCACACGGGCGGCATTTTCAAACAACGTCTTTTTCTGCCACAAACCATGTTCGCCCATGTGATAACCGTGGTCGCTCATGAAAATAATAACCGTCTTGTCCGCAAGCTTGAGGCGATTCAACGCTTCCACCACTTTTCCAACCTGCGCATCCATGAAACTCGTCGCAGCATGATAAGCCTGGATCGCTTCTTTGCGTTGTCGCTCCGTCATCGCGTCCTCCTCGGGACGCGCCGTCGCATAGGCAGCCTCCGGCGCTGTGGTTGGGCGATTCGTCGATGGCACAACAATTTTCTCGAGAGGATAGAGATCGAAATATTTCTTCGGCGCCACGTACGGCGTGTGTGGACGAAAGAACCCTACCCCAAGGAAAAACGGTTTATCTTCGTGTTGCTCCAACAGTTTGATCGCTTCTTCCGCGCCGATGCCATCCGTCTGGTCGCGATCCGCGCCCTTGGCCGCGAGCCAACTCAGCGTCGCACCAAAGCGATCGGCTTTGTGGTGTGGTTTTAAGGTAAAGATTTCGTCCTCGTCATCCTTGTCGCGTCCACGCGGATTCACGACCTGTTCCCACGATGGTGAATCGTCGAGGCCATCGGTGCCGATTTCCGAAGGCACATGGTAGTGAAACATTTTTCCCACGCGCGCCACGTAGTAACCGTTTTGCCGGAACAATTGAGGCAGCGTGACGGTCTCCGGAATAAACTCACGAAAGTGCGGACCACGTTTCCCCTCGCCTTCTTTCGGAGGCCCGGGATTTCTGAGGACGCCTGTCGCATTCGGCCGCCGACCCGTGAGGAATGAACTTCGACTCGGCGAACACAATGAGAACTGACAGTAAGCTCGCTCAAACTTCACGCCACGTGATGCGAGCTTGTCGATATTCGGTGACTTGACCAATGGATGTCCATAGCAGCCAAGGTCGGTGCTCAAATCATCGGCGATGATTAATAACACATTGAATTTCTCCGCAGGCGCGGCGTCTGCCTGAAGAGTTCCGAAAAGAAGCGACAAACCGATGAGCACAGCTGTCACTGGCCGGGAAAGGAATTGCATGTTTTTACGCGATTTAAAATGTCTCTGGACACACAACCTGACGCGTCAGGTCGCAAAAAGGTATAAAAAATCTTTCACCTGCGCTGTTGAATTGGGAAACTAAAGGCTAATCCATTCATGTTCCTGCCCGCACGAAAATTTGCTTTGGTTCTCGGCGCTGTCTTGGCGGTCTCTGCCGTTGCCGCTAAGCCGAAAGCTCCGTTCCCCTTGGATTTCAATCGCGATATCCGCCCGATTCTTTCCGAGAATTGTTTTTATTGCCACGGCTCGGACGGAGCGAAGCGCAAAGCAAAACTGCGCCTCGACGTCCGCGAAGGTCCCCTGGATAAAGGCGTCATCGTGCCGGGCAAACCGGATGAAAGCGAAGTGATTAAACGCATCTTCTCTTCCAACCCCGAGGAACAGATGCCGCCGCCGGATTCCAATCGTCACCTGAACGAAGACCAAAAACTAATGCTGCGTCGCTGGATTCAGGAAGGAGTGAAATACGATACGCATTGGGCTTTCAAAACTCCGGTGCGACCGGAACTTCCTGTGGTGAAGAAGAAGAGCTGGGTGCGCAATGAGATCGACCAGTTCGTCCTCGCAAAACTGGAAGAAAAGAATCTCAAGCCCATGCCCGAGGCGCCTATGCCGAAGCTGTTGCGCCGCGTTTCACTGGATCTCACCGGTTTGCCTCCGACCCCCGATCAAATCAAAGGTTGGCTCTCGAAAAAGGATCCATTTGCCGCCGCTGTCGACGATTCCTTGGGCAGTCCGCAGTTTGGCGAACGCATGACCTCCGATTGGATGGACATTGCACGTTATGCCGATACGCATGGTTTTAACAACGATTCATTGCGGAGCATGTGGCGCTGGCGCGATTGGGCGATCGATGCATTCAACGACAATCTGCCTTACGACAAATTCATCACGGAACAATTGGCCGGTGATCTTTTGCCCACGCCTACCCTGAACCAAATGATCGCAACGGGATTCAATCGGAACCACGTGATTAATTCCGAAGGCGGTATTATCGACGAAGAGTATCGCGTCGAATACGTCGCGGACCGCGTTCGCACGACATCGCTTGCCTGGCTCGGTCTCACCATGGAATGCGCACGGTGCCACGATCACAAGTTCGATCCGATCACGCAGAAGGATTACTTCCGGATGTTTGGTTTTTTCAACAGCGTGAACGAGCAAGGTGAAGCTGGACGCATTGCAAACGCCGCGCCATTTATCAGCGCACCCACGACAGAGCAACAAAAGGAAATGGAGAAACAGCAGGCTGTCATGAAAGCCGCGCAGGCGGAAATGAAGTCGTTCTTGCGAAAAATAAACTCGAAGGAATTTTCCATCGAATCGCTACAGACGAAGACGAACCGTTCGTTAACCATTCCTGTCGCCGAGAGAATCGTAGAGCTTCTTTCCAAGGACTTCGGCGGCGATAGTATTTCCAATCTTGCCGGAGGGAAGCCATTTAAAGTTCAGGGAAAAATTTTTTCGACGAATGGCCCGCTGGACACGGTTGCTTTGTTGTTCAATGGAGAAAGCAGCCTGAAGACCCCTGCCCTGCCGAAAGGCGATGCGAAATGGGCTGCCGCCGTCTGGACTCGCCGCAATAAAAAGGGCGAAGGTCCTATTTTCTCAACGATGAACTACAGTGTTCCCGCTTCGTCGCAACAGTACGGCGCAGGCGTGGAGGTTCGCGTTACCGAACTCGGCGCGATTGAGGTCCGCACGTCAAGACGCTGGCCCGCTTACTCGGCGGACATTGTTACCCACGAAACGCTCCCCGTCGGCGAATGGCATCATGTGCTGGTCAGTTGCGATGGTTCGGAAAAGGCCAAGGGCCTCCGCGTTTTTATCGACGGCGAAGAATGCGACCGCGATGTGTTGCAGGATGATTTTGCCACGTGCGGCCTTTCCGGAGATCTGACGATCGGTGGTTCCGACGAGAAAGGCGGACCAAAACTCGCCGGCGCATTGGCTGACCTTCGTATTTGGGACAAGTGGAACGACATTGATAAAACAGCAACGGAAATACGGGAGCAAGTTGCCGATTACGCAGTGACGTTATCGAAATTCTACGACGAGCATTATGCTTCCGAAGATATCGCCAGCAGCTCCGGCGTTACCCATCTCGACCACGCGACCTTGTCCGCCGGTGGTCTTGCCGTGGAAACGTGGTTGATGCAAAACGTTCCTCGGTTCGCTGAGCTTAAAACAAAGTGGCGTAAAGCCCGCACCACTCTTCTCAGTCTCGAGCGTGAAGCGCCCACGACGATGGTCATGAAGGAATTGTCCACACCGCGCGAAACTCACGTGCTGTTCCGCGGTCAATATGATCAACCCCGCGACGTCGTCGAACCGGACGTTCCCGCCTTCCTTCCACCGCTTCCGAAAGGCGCTCCACACAATCGTCTCGGCCTGGCGCAATGGTTTACCGATCCGTCTCACCCTCTTACCGCGAGAGTGGTCGTAAATCGATTCTGGCAAAATATTTTTGGTAATGGATTTGTGAAGACATCCGAAAACTTCGGGTTTCAGGCCGAATACCCGAGTCATCCGGAATTATTGGATTGGCTCTCGCGCGAATTTGTCGACAGCGGCTGGGACGTGAAGCGTCTCATGCGACTCATCGTAAACTCCGCAACCTATCGACAAGATTCGCGCTCCACGCCTGAGTTGAACGAATTGGATCCGGAAAATCGTTTATTCGCCCACGGCGCGCGTTTTCGTCTCTCTGCCGAAATGCTGCGGGACCAATCACTCTCGTTAAGCGGCTTGTTACATGAGCAAATTGGCGGCGCGCCGGTTTATCCGTACCAGCCAGCGAATCTTTACCAGGGCATTGTCGTCGCCGCGGCTTACCCGGGCACAACGTATACGGATGGCAAAGGCGATGAGCTGTATCGGCGAAGTCTCTATACATTTTGGAAACGCACGGTCCCCCACCCGACCCTGGCGACGTTTGATGCTCCTGATCGCGAAGTTTGTGTCGCTCGCCGCCTGAAAACAAATACGCCGCTGCAGGCGCTCGCATCGATGAATGACACCGTGGCACTCGAAGCCGCGCGCAAGCTTGCCGAACGGATGCTCATCGAAGGGGGTCGTAATTCGAGTGATCAAATCCGATTTGCTTTCCAACTGGCCACCGCGCGCAAACCGAATTCTTCCGAAGAAAAAGAGTTGTCGAAACTCCTCGAAGCGCGCCTCGCCTTCTACAAAAAGAACCAGGACGCTGCGAAAGACTTTCTCGCTCCGGGCGCTTCGCCTCGCAACGAATCCATCGACGCCGCAAAGCTCGCGGCCTACGCCAATGTGGCGAGTCTTATCCTGAATCTCGACGAAACCATCACGCGCAATTGATATGAACGGATCACCACTTTTTTCGCGTCGACAATTTCTCACTCGCTCCACGATGGGCCTTGGCGCGGCGGCGTTGAGTCAGTTGCTCGGTGGCATCGCCTCGGGCGCCGTGACACAAAATGGAAAAGTTCTCGGACCTCATTTCGCACCACGGGCCAAGCGCGTTATTTTCCTGTTTCAATCGGGCGGGCCTTCGCAACTCGAGTTGTTCGATTACAAGCCGCAGCTCAAGGCACACTTTGACAAAGATCTTCCCGATTCCGTCCGCATGGGCCAGCGCATCACCGGGATGGTGACGGGGCAATCGCGTTTGCCGATTGCGCCGAGTAAATACGGTTTCACTCAATGCGGGAAGAGCGGCATGTGGATTGGCAATCTTTTGCCGCACACCCAAAAGATCGCCGACGACATTTGCGTGATTAACTCGATGAACACCGAGGCAATCAATCACGATCCCGCGATCACGTTCATTCAAACCGGCAGTCAACAGCCCGGTCGCCCGAGCATGGGCGCGTGGGTGGATTACGGACTCGGTTCGGAAAACCAAAACATTCCGTCGTTCATCGTTTTGGTTTCTACACCCAGCACCGGCAGCGCCGACCAGGGATTGCTTTCCCGTTTGTGGGGAAGCGGTTTTCTGCCGAGTCGTCATCAAGGCGTCAAACTGCGCAGCGGCAACGAACCGGTTTTATATCTCAACGATCCCAAGGGCATGTCGCGAGAAGCGCGGCGTCAATGGCTCGACACTCTCGACACACTGAATCACAAGCAATACGAAGCGACGCACGATCCAGAAATCGAAACACGCATTGCGCAATACGAGATGGCGTATCGAATGCAACGTTCGATGCCGGATCTGATGCATTTGAGTAAAGAGAGTGAAGCGACTCTTAAATTGTACGGCGACACCGCGAAAACGCCCGGTTCCTTTGCCGCAAATTGTTTACTCGCGCGTCGCATGGCGGAACGCGGCGTTCGTTTCATCCAATTGTATCATCGCGGTTGGGATCATCACGGCAGTTTGCCTGAGCGCATTGAGGTGCTGACGCGCGATGTCGACCAGGCCTCGGCGGCGTTGGTGCAGGATTTGAAGCAACGCGGTTTGCTCGAGGACACGCTTGTCGTCTGGGGCGGCGAATTTGGCCGCACCGTTTACAGTCAGGGACATCTCACCGCGGACAATTACGGACGCGATCATCACGGCAAATGTTTTTCGATCTGGATGGCAGGCGGCGGAGTGAAACCGGGCATGACCTTCGGCAAGACAGACGACTTCTCCTTCAACATCGTAGAAAATCCAGTCCATATCCATGACTTGCAGGCAACGATCCTGCACATCCTCGGCATTGATCATACGAAGCTGACCTATCGTTTCCAGGGACGGCAATTCCGTCTGACCGACGTTCATGGCGAAATTGTGAACGGGATTTTGACGTAAGACCGGAGCGCGGCATTTATGCCGCTTAAAAGGTGAAAAACGCTGATAACTTAGGTCAATTTTAGGGCTTTCTAACTGAAAAGCAGCCGGAAGCGGCAGCGAATCCGCGCTTCTTTGCTTCAAGAACGAACAATTGCCTGCTTTTTCGGAGCTTCCGAAGGAAAATTTGCGGAAAACCCTAACTTTCAAAGTCTTGCACCCCAGAAAGTGCCATTTCTGCGTGTTTTTCCACGCTGGAAAACCCTGCAGAACTAGTTCTCCGGGTATTTCCACGCTGGAAAAGGCCGGAGAACTGAAACTTTGACCATTTCCAGCCCGGAAAAGGTCGGAGAACCAGTTCTTTACCCTTTTCCGGCGTGGAAAAGCCCGGAGAACCAGTTCTTTGACCTTTTCCAGCGTAGAAAACCTCGCAGAACTATTTCTTTGGCATTTTCCAGCGTGGAAATACCCGCAGAAATAGTTCTTTAAGCTTTTCCACGCCGAAAAAAGACGAATTTTCGTCCTTCCGACGCAAATCCTGCCTTCCGTCAACGTTTCACCGTTTTTCCCCTTCCCAACTGAATATCGCGATTCGACGATCCTTCTAACCGCCATGCTGAGTTCGAGTTTCCGTCAAAAAACCATCGTTTCGCTCCTTTTCCTTTCCGTTTTGCTGCCCACTTCCATCACCCAGGCAAAAACAGACCTCGATCCAGCCAAAATCCGTGAAGTCGCAAAAATGCTCCCCCATCGCCCGGTCGGATTAGGTGATCCGGTTCGTCGCCGCGACAACTGGCGGAAGCTCGCGCAAATGCCAATTTTCGTTAATTGGCTGAAAGCCGTGCACAAGGAACTGGAATCCGCTCCGCCTCGCGCCAGCGACGATCTTTTCCTGGAGTTTTCCCGCAACGGTAATCGGACTCATTGGCAAGACGTGGAGTTCGAGACCCGCAGTCGCCTCAACGAATACGCCCTGGCGGAATGTTTGGAGAACGAAGGCAAGTTTCTCGAGCCGATGAACAATCTGATCAAACAGATTTGCGCGGAAAGAACCTGGGTTTATCCGGCACACGACCGCAGCCTCGGGAATTTCAAAGGGACACAAATCGACATCGACCTCGGCTCCTCCCGCGTCGCATGGGAACTCGCGACGATTGACTATCTCTTCGGGAATCAACTTTCAGCCGAAACCCGGCAGCTGATTCGTGACAATTTGCAGCGCCGTATTTTCAAACCCTATCGCGACATGGTGGAAGGTCGTCGTGATGAAAATCATTGGCTCCGAACCGACAATAATTGGAACGCAGTATGCCATGCGGGAGTGGTCGGCGCCGCACTGGCCCAACTGGAATCTCCGGAGGATCGCGCATTTTTTATTCTGGCGTCGCAGGAATACATCCAGAATTTCCTGAAAGGTTTCGGCACGGATGGTTATTGCAGCGAAGGCATGGGCTATTGGAACTACGGCTTCGGCCATTACATCATGCTTGCGGAAACAATTCGGCAGGCCACGGGCGGCAAGGTGGATTGGATGGCCGATCCAGCGGCGCAGTTACCCGCGTTGTTCGGACAGCGGGCGGAAATTCTCAATAACATCTACCCTTCGATCGCCGATTGTCATCCTGGTTCACAACCTGATTTACAATTGGAATCGTACATCTGCCAGCGCTTCGACCTGAAGCCTTGCCGTCACGAAGAGGAAATCTTCAAGCGCCCTGCGCGCAGCGTTTTTACCACGGCGCTGTTTTGTTTTATGCCCGAACACCTGCCCGAAATTCCCGGGCGTGCGGTGGAGCAGTCTCCGCTGCGGACATGGTTTTCGGAAGGCGGCGTGCTGATCTGCCGTCAACCTGCGGAGGCGAAGGTTCCCTTCGCAGTTTCATTGAAAGGCGGAAACAACGCGGAAAATCATAACCATAACGACGTCGGCAGTTTCATTGTTATTGCGAATCGGTCGATGGTGTTGGTCGACCCCGGAGCGGAAGTTTATACCGGGCGCACATTTGGTCCGAAACGTTATGAAAGCGACGTGCTGAATTCCTTCGGGCACGACGTTCCGGTCATTGCCGGGAAATTGCAAAGCGCTGGCGCGAACCGTCGTGCGGTGGTGCTGCAAACCAACTTCACCGACCAGGCAGATTCTTTGTCTCTTGATATTACTTCGGCCTATAATGTGCCGAGCTTGAAGAAGCTGGAGCGAACGTTCACGTTTCGCCGTGGAGACGCCCCATCTCTCACGGTGATCGATCAGGTTGCATTAACAAAACCAGAATCTTTCGAAACCGCATTGGTGACGTGGGGGCAATGGAAAAAAATTTCACCGACTGAATTGCTTTTCAACGAATCAACCGGCGCCGTACGGGTCAAGATTGAAACCGGCGGCGTGCCCTTCGACATCGGCAGCAAACAATTGACGGCAGATGTCCCGACCCCGACAAAAGCGACGCGTATTGGAATTCTTTTGAAGAAACCCGTGGCAGATGCGCGCGTGACATTCACCATCACGCCAGAATTTCCGACCAAGAAATAAGATTATCGGCGGCGACAGAACGGTTCGCCCGACATACAAATCCTGAATGAGCGGTGTCTATGGAGTTAGAGGAGTCTCTAACTTTATGAAAACCGAACACAAACAGAAGCAAGGGAAAACGATCTTTCTAAAATGGCTCGGAGCATTCGCCACGGTCGTGGTGTTGTTCATCGCCTTTAATCTGATATCCAAAGGCTCACAGCCGCGGCCACGATATGGAGGTTTTTCGCCGTCACCATATTCGAGCAGCACAGACTGAACGCTCTGCTCGAAATCTTCTCGACAGCAGTACCGATCCTCGCAAGCTGTTCTCACTCCATGAGAACGCTTTTGATTGCATCGCTGGCCTGTCTCAGTGTCTCAACGTCAGCTCACGCCGCTGAACAAAAGAAAGCCAATCCCGAAATAAAACCCGCTGCCCCACAAGTCAAAGTGATACAGAACGGCGAATCCAAGGCTAAGCCCGAGAAGTGTCGCGCCGTTCTTGTTGGTCCCGGAGTGAATCAGCCGGATTCGTTTCCGGGCTACGAAGGGTTCGTTGGCTGGGACACACCCATTCGATTGAAGAACGGAACATGGATTGTTGGATTTAATGCCGGCTATTGGCACGCTTCCCCACCCACGCCGCTGCATTATTCGGCGAAAACTCTCGCGGAATATCACCAAATGGGGATGCCTCGGGACATCACGGCTCCAACGGGCGGACGCGCCATGTTCATTCGTTCCACCGATGAGGGGAAAACGTGGAGCAAACCTGCAACGTTGATCGACACTCCCGTTGATGATCGGCACCCGGCATTTGTGGAGCTCAAGGATGGCACCGTTCTCTGCTCGTTCTTCACGTATCCCGGTGAACCTGAGAACAATGATCTACTGAAAGATCCGACGATGGCCGCGCGTGTTCATTTCATTCGCTCGTTCGATGGCGGCAAAACGTGGGAGAAGGCGCCCCGCCAAATTCAAACTGATTTTCTTTACGACGAAACGGATGGACCGCTCGTTCGCTTGCACGATGGCTCCGTCGTGGTCGCAATCAACGGGCGCCCCAAGGAGGGACCACCCGATCAGGCAGGAATTTTCCGGTCCACGAACAAAGGAAAAAGCTGGAAGCTGCTTTCGAAACTCAAGGCCGATCACGATCTGGTGGAAGTCACGGTCACTGAGCTGCCAAATGGGGAAATGGTTTTCATGGCGCGACCCGAAGGAGACATTGCATGGTCCAAGGATCACGGGAGAACATGGACGGCACCGGTGACATTTGGTTTTCGGATGTTTGCGCCGAGCCTTTATACACTGCGCGACGGCACCCTTGTTTGTCTGCATGGTTCCTATGCGCCGGGAAATCCCGGGTTGCGGATAATTTTCAGCGAGGACGGTGGACACACGTGGATCGCGCCCGCAAAGGACCATGGGTTCCTGGTGGACAATTCGTACGGTTACGGCAAAGCGATGGAATTACCTGATGGTTCCCTTTTCATTTCTTACATCGCCACCGGTGGACATCGCACAGATGATGCGAAGAATAACGGCGTGCGTTGCATTCGGTTGCGTGTTCGTCCGGATCATTCCGGCATCGACCTGTTACCCGCGCCGAACCGTTGAGCGTTCCCCGGGTTTAACTCCGAACGCGGCGAGCACATTCCTCATCAATACTTGCAATCGTGGATCAGCATGCAACGCCTGTCCTGACGCGATGGATCCGGCATTGAAAACGTTGCCACCATCCGG
>CBHTTJ010000094.1:0-21651 GCA_966095605.1 uncultured bacterium
TGGAGGTGTGCGCGCGTTGGTTGAAGCGGGCCGGCAACTCGCCCACGGCACGATGGTTGAAAGCAAAGATTTGCCTGCACGCCGGAGAGTTAAATGAGGCAGCTCATCTGCTCGCGCAAATTACGCCCTACTTTCCGGTGGAAGCCTCCACCAATGCACCGGGGCAACTAGAGGAGAATCTTCACGGAGATAATTGGATCACCAGTGGCCAACAAATTTATGGAGAACTGGGTGCGCTTCGTTTGAGCCGCGGCGAATACACGCAGGCGCTGGACGCGTTGCTGAAAGCGGATTTCTGGACGGACGCCGCGTATGTTGCCGAACGCGTGCTCACGATTGAAGAATTGAAGCAGTACGTCGACGGACATTTTCCGAACAGCACGACGTCCGCCGAAGAAACTGAGGGGTCCAGAGCCCAGAGACTCCGGTATCTTCTCGCCCGTCGTTTGACGCGCAACAGTCGTGGTGGCGAAGCAGGAAACTATTTTCCAACGAATTACGTCGGACAATTTCAAGCGCTGGCAGCGGTTCTTCCGCTTTGTTACGACGAAAGCTTATCTACGAAAGAACGCGCTGATGCCTTTTGGTCCGCGGCGCAGATCGTCCGGACCAACGGAATGGAATTGCTCGGAACCGAAGGCGCTCCCGATTGGGCGGAGTACGAAGGGAGCTTTGACCTGAGGAGCTTTTATTCCAATCGGCTCGAACGGGTTGCAACCGATGTGGCTCCCGCTTCCAAAAACGAATTAAAACGAGCGCAGGAAAGCGCGGCGGATCCGGACGATCGTTTTCACTATCGCTATATCGCCGCTGACCTCGCGTGGCAGGCTGCCAACTTGCTTCCGAACAACACGGACGAAAAAGCACTGATTCTCTGTCGTGCCGGAACATGGTTGAAATACATGAATCCAGAAGCGGCCGACCGATATTACAAAGCATTGGTGCGGCGTTGTCGGAATACAAAAATCGGAGCCGAAGCCGATCGCTTGCGCTGGTTCCCGAAACTCGATGACGAAGGAAATATTTTACCCATGCCGGTCCGTAACGTGATTTCTGTTCCTCCGGTCGACATAAGCGCCGCCACGGATGTGGTCGAGCCGGCGATTCAGGAACAGTAATTCCTTTCACGCCTCGACACTCCTTTACTTATTTGTTACCTAAATTCGCTCTATGTCTCGTGAGTCGTTGAAAGACGCAAAACGAATTGTGGTAAAGCTCGGCACTGGTGTCCTCACCGATAGCCGCAAGCAACCCGATTTGGATCAGATGAAGCAGCTCGTCACCCAAATGGCGACGCTGCACAAAGCTGGAAAACAGATCGTGGTCGTGACCTCCGGCGCTGTCGGTGCTGGCATGGGTGTGCTCGGACACAAGAAGCGTCCTGCAGAATTGGCAGAACTCCAGGCGTGCGCGGCGGTTGGCCAATCCCGCTTGATGGCGACTTACGAAAAACTTTTCGGCGAATTCAATCTCGCCGTCGCCCAGGTTTTGCTCACGCACGACGATCTTCAACATCATGATCGTCACCTCAATGCCCGCAACACTCTCGTGACCCTGCTCAACCGCGGCGTCATCCCGATTATCAATGAGAACGACGCCATTTCGTTCACTGAATTGAAATTCGGCGACAACGATAAACTCTCCGCCCTGCTCTCTTGTTTGCTCCCGGCCGATTTGCTGGTGATTCTTACGACCGTTGATGGCGTGATCGAAAATTTCGGGAAAGAAAACGCCCGAGTCATCAATACAATTGAAAAGATCGATTCCACTTTGGAAAAAGAAGCGACGGGAACAACCAGTGAAACCGCGGTCGGCGGGATGTCTTCCAAAATCGAAGCTGCGAAGATCGTCGTTCGTTCTGGTATTCCGCTGGTCATTGCGCCGGGACGAAACAAGAAAGTGCTCGGCGAAATTCTCGACGCCAAAAATACTGGAACGCTATTCGTCCCCCGCCCCACCAAGTTAAAAGGACGCAAGCGTTGGATCGCTTTTTTTCATTCGCCACATGGGACGATATACGTTGATGAAGGCGCGAAGCAGGCGTTGCGCGAAAAAGGAACGAGTCTTTTGCCGCCCGGCATCGCTCGTTGTGAAGGACATTTTTCTGCTGGTGAAGTGGTGCGTGTTTGTGATTTGAACGGAACGGAATTCGCCCGTGGCATTTCGTTTTTTCATTCAGATGCGCTGAAGACGAATGATCTGCCAAGGACGGAAGTGATTCATAGGGATAATCTGGTCATCTTGTAATTTACGATTTAAGTTGGCGATTGACGCACGGACCTGGATAAAGGCGCGTCATCGTAAATCCAAAATCGTAAATGAAAAAGACCGCCGCAATTTCCGATCTCCTCAAAGTCATGGCCCGGCTGCGCTCCCCCACCGGCTGTCCCTGGGATCGCGAGCAAAACCACATGACCCTGCGGTTTCATGCCGTGGAGGAAGTTTACGAATTGATCGATTCCATTGAAGCCCGCGACGATCATGAAATGATGGAGGAACTGGGCGACTTGCTTCTTCAGGTGGTCTTCCATTGTCAACTCGCCGGTGAACGCGGTGTTTTCGATTTTGAAAAAGTAGCGCGTAACATCACCGAAAAATTGATTCGCCGACATCCGCATGTCTTTGGTGAAACCAAGGTAAAAAATGTCGATGAGGTCTGGGCGAATTGGGAAAAAATCAAACGCGCAGAAAAACACGGCACCAAACACGAGCGCGCATCAGCCCTCGATGGAATTCCCAAACATCTTCCCGCCCTGTTGCGAGCCGAGAAACTCGTCAAGAAAGCCCGCAAGGCGAAGCTTCTTTCGGAGGACATTCCCAAATCAGTTCCTCGCAAAAAGAAGGAAATCGCCGAGCAATTATTTACGCTGGCTCAGTTTGCCCAACAACAGGGATGGTCAGCGGAAGACTTGTTACGCGGAGAAATCGGGAAGCGCGAACGCGAACTCAAACGAGTCGAAAAGAGGAGCGCCAAATAATTCCTCTGCTCTCCTAATTGCTGCTCAGTTGCGTCCCCGATAGCCGCAAAAGAATGGTGCCTCTAATTTCGGGTTATTCTTATGGCAAACCCGGATCACGAAGAACTCATCAAGATTCTAAACGAAGCCGTTTCCCTCGAATACACCGCCGCGGTGCAATACAACCAGCACAGCATGCTGGTCACCGGTCGGGACAAACTTTTATTTGAGGAACTGTTCAAGGACAGCTCCAGGGAATCCATTGGCCACGCGAAAATGTGGGGCGAACGTATTGTTTATCTCGGAGGCATTCCCAAGGCGGAAGTCGGCCCGATCCGCCAGTCCATGGACGTAAATGAAATGCTGCAGATGGATCTGGAAGTGGAAAAGAAAGCCGTCGAAATCTATTCACGCGCCCACAAAGCCTGCAAACACGAGCCGACCCGTTACATGTTGGAAAACCACATTCTCGACGAAGACAAGGACGTGGAGGAACTGCAAAAGCTCCTGGGCAAAGTCAAAATTAACGAAGCTCGAGCGGCGGAAAAGCAGGCGGCGTCAGAAGGCCGATAGTTATTCTGCTGCAACGGCGGCATCCTTCTGCCTCGCTGCCATCATCATCGGAAAGCAAATGATCTTCGAGGGACAGTTTTGTCCATCGCAGGATTCGTGACAATCGGTGACGCTAAATTCGCCCAGAGCCTGTTGAAGTAACGGCAATTGATGGAGCGGCACGGTAAGAGCGCCAGCCTGATACCAACCAAGACCTTCGTCGTAACGTTCGACAATGATTTTGACGATTTTCTCACTGCCCTGGGTTTCACGAACGACGTTAACGCGTTGGCACTGGTTGAACTGTCCGGACTGACACTGCGACATATAATTTCGCGCCTACAGTATCACGAAACCACCAATGAGCTAATCGAAATTTGTAGTTTCGTGTGCAGGGATTGCTTAGTCAAAAGTGAGTTCCCGGTTAACCTCTCCGCCCCTCACCCCCTAAAAATCAACCTCCGGCAAAAGTCCCCTGCGCGTATGACGCCGATTTCCCGCTCCAGAAAATCGCCTCATACGCGTATGGGGAAGTTTTCCGGCTCCCGAAATCAAGCCCCGTGCGCATGCAGGACTTTCCTGCGGCGGCAAATCGTTACTCGATGCCAAGGTGGCAATTTCCGACGTTAGAAATGACCCCTTGAGCGAAAGGGAGAAGTATCCGACCGCAGAAAGTTGTTACTCAATGCTCAAGACACGGCACGCTGGCACGACGAGAAGTTACTTTGCGTTGAGGATCAATTCGATCGGCTCCTTCTTATCATCAACAAGAATGACCACCGAGGTATCGCGGATTTCCTGGCAGAAAACTTTCACCTTTCGGTTTTCAACTTTAACCATCTCGGATTCGCCCTGGCGCAAAGTCTGATTATTGATCAACGCCATACGCTTGGCACCCACGCCGGAAATTCCTTTTAGACTCAGTTGTTTATAAATGATTTCCAAATTCTTGCCGGATTGACCTGAGGCAGATCCCGACTCCGTGGTGGCATTCGCCGCAGTGCCTTCTCCTTCTTTTTCGCCCCATTTTTTCTTGCCCTTATCATTTTCCAATTCGTTCACAATGCCTTCAGCCGTATCAGCGCCCTTTTTCAGCTTCGGGTTAATCTTAACCGATTTGCCCTCTCCCTTTTTGGCCAGGAGTTCTTTTTCCTGTTCGGGCAATGGAGGTAATGCTTTCAGGAGTATCTTACTGAGGTATTTTTGAGCTGCTTTTCCCGAAAAGGAATCAACAAAAATGTCTTCCTGCACGGTTGCCGGTATTGGCAAACGAATACCCCCCAGGTTCTCCTGACAAAAAACTTCATACGCATGAAGGTCAGCTTCGGTGACATACCTTCCATGGATCCAGGCCATCACAACCATCAGGATCACCACGCTCTTGATACCGCCAAAAACCATCGCAACCCGATATTCCTGCCGGCCGAACATCTCCACTTTATCACTTTGTTGAACGAGAGATCTCTTTTTAATACCCGAGATGAAATACACAATGCTTACGATCACAGGGTAAAGAATCAGCGCGGCAACGTCCGGGCGCATGCCGACGAGCTCAGCAATCCATTGCGCCGGCTTTTCACAAAGAAACGCCGAAACCCCAAGAATAAAGAGCCAATGGATAAAACCGAAGATCTGATGCAGCGCGTTACTGTGACGATTTCGATAAACGCCAACGCCGATGACAACAATTATAAGCAGGTCAAACCAGTGAAACCACTGGAATGAGATGGCGGAGATCATGTTTAACGGTTAGCGAGGCTGTCCCTCTGTTTCAATCAAAATCATCCTCGAACAAAAGATCCATCAACCTGAAAAGCGGGGGCCTGCGTCGATTTATTTTGCAAGGTGGCGGCAAATACCGTCGCCAGGATTCTTTCAGTCTCGTGACGAAGCAAATCCAACGTCACCCGCGCTGGATAAGCTTCCGCCGGATTAAAGCCAGGAAGAGAAAACGGAATGGAGACAAACCAGTCCGAAACAATCTCGTTTTCGTTTGGCCAGGAGGTCAGGACGTTCAATCGACGCAGCCAATAGAAATCAGCACACAACCCCGGAATCTTCAACAGGTGCAAACCATACGTGGCTTTCCGTCCATCGGCCCAGGAAACTGTTTTCGCAAATGTTTCAACAGCCCGATCGATTGGATGGCCTTCTCGAAACGCGAAGAAGTCGAAACGATCGTGTTCCATGGAGGTGGAAATCACTTCCACCACACCAAAGCCAATGGCTTTGCTTCGGACAAAAAACCGCCAGATCCGATTGCGTTCTAACTTGGCGATCCATTGAGTTTCATCGCCGCCAGATTGAGAAATGGCCTCCAATGAGCAGAATGCCACTGAATGCGCGCCGAGCACCGGGGAAAGGTCCCGAAAACCAGGATCAGCTTCACCTAACATTTTCAAGCTGGAGTCGAACGCGCGCTCCGCCCCGCGTGAAGGTTGGATAAAATCAATAGGCATTGGTTGAGAAAATGGAACCTACGGTCGAGTGAAATAGGTTTCCGACCAGGAACCATGAAAGGCATTTCCGAGACGCGTGCGAGTAGTGGTGGTTCTCCCGGAGTAAGGATCTTCGACCGTGATTAAATCGCTGTCCAAAGTTCCGTTGCCTATAATCGAAACAAAATGCCCGCCGCCGCCAATGAGATGAATGAGCACAGCGATCGGACGACTTTCCTTCAGTTCTTGCTCAATACGATCCCAGCTTCCCGAAGCAAAAGAGGTGTCCCGCCAGTGAGAAAGGTGTCGCAAGGCGTCTTCGAGGAAATGGGGAATATTGCACACGCCACTTCCGCCATACAGACAGCAATTTTTCAAACCAAGAACCTCATTCACGATCCGGCACTGACTCAAGACCGCTCGGGACGAATAAAATTCCGCAATGCTCGATGCGACTGCGGCCCAAGACCACTGCGTTTGAACTGGTGATTGGATATTGAAAGGAAGTTGGTGAGGCATGGATTCTCTTTTGGGGATTATGACAATAGTCCGCACAATCCATCGTGAAAGCGAGGCGGGAGCCTTATCCAATACGGACATCTTTTATCCTATACGGACAAATCATGAGCTGGGTTTAATCAAGGAAAGCCCGCTCGACAAAAATTCAATCCTGTTTACGTTAGCAACCGTAATATGACTGACCCGCGCTACACCAAACTGGCCAAGTTGTTGATCGAATATTCTACTGCTATGAAAAAAGGCGAGCACGTCCTGTTGGACCTCATCGACGTGCCTGATGAATTCTCAATCGAATTGATGCGCGCGGCTCGAAATATTGGCGCCACTCCCATCGTGGAAGTTCGCCATACTCGCCTGACGCGCGAAATCATTCGCGGAACGGATACCAAACACGCGACGCTGGTTCGGGACATCGAGATGTTCCGCATGAAGAAAATGCAGGCTTATATCGCCATTCGTGGCAGCGCCAATGCGAGTGAAACCTCGGATATCGCTGCAGACTTGATGTCGATGTATTCCAAAACACTCCGTCCCGTTCTCGATTATCGAGTCAATAAAACGCGTTGGTGCGTGTTGCGTTGGCCGACTCCCAGCATGGCCCAGTCTGCCGGGATGAGTACGGAAGCATTTGAAAACTTGTACTTCGACGTTTGCACGATGGACTATCGCAAAATGGCGAAGGCGATGGTTCCCCTCCAGAAACGGATGAAGAAGGCCAATCACGTACACCTCCTGGGTCCCGGCACGGATCTCACTTTCAGTAAAAAGGGCATCAACGCTGTTCTCTGTGAAGGTCTGCGCAATATTCCTGACGGCGAAGTTTTCTCGTGCCCGCTGAAAACCTCGGTGAATGGGCAAATTACTTTCAACACCCCCACCATCTATTCGGGAACTAAATTTGAAAACGTGAAGTTGGAATTCAAGGATGGCAAAATCATCAATGCCACCTCCAACAACACGAAGCGCCTGAATGAAATTTTGGATACGGATGCGGGAGCTCGTTATATCGGTGAATTTTCCCTGGGCTTCAATCCCTACATCCTGAATCCGATGTGCGATATTTTGTTCGATGAAAAGATCGCGGGTTCATTGCATTTTACTCCCGGACAAGCCTACGAAGTGGCTGATAACGGCAATCGCTCGGCCGTACATTGGGACATGGTGCTGATCCAACGGCCTGAATGGGGCGGCGGCGAAGTCTGGTTTGACGGTGAGCTTATCCGCAAAGATGGCTTGTTCCTGCCAAAGGATCTTCAGCCGTTGAACCCTAAAAATTTGAAGGGCTAACAGAATCTCTCGGCCATTTCAGAAAAGTAAAAACACGGATATGAATCATATCCGTGTTTTTCATTTCGATATTTGAAAAGTTAACCTTTGAGAATGCTCAAGAACTGCTTCATGGCGGGCGACAGGACCTTGTTCTTTTTGTAAATCGCCGCGAGAGGACGATACAATTCGATCCCTTCGATTCTTACTTCCGCCAATGTCTGTTTCGCAACTTCCTGAGTAATCGTCCCCTGCGGAACGATCGCGATGCCAGCCTCAATTTCCACCGCACGCTTAACCGTTTCAATATTGTCAAACTCCATGACGGTCTGGACCTCAACGCCATTGTCCTTAAGAATCTTATCAATGGCCTTTCGGGTGGGGATATCAGGCTCGAACGCAATGAACTTCTGTCCGGAGAGTTGGTTCAGCTTGATCGTCTTCGTTTTTGCCAAAGGATGATTCGGGTGGCAGATCAGGACGAGGATGTCTTTGCGAAGCGGAATAACTTCAGTCTTCGGGTCTTTGGTCGGATAAGCAACGAGACCGACATCGCAGACGTTGCCAAGCACGTCTTCGTACACCTGGTTGGCTCGACGATATTCGACATGCACGTTGACCGTCGGAAAAGCTTTCAAAAACTTCTTCAGGTACGGAGGTAAATCGTGAAGACCAATGGAGTAAATGGTGGCAACACGGATCGTTCCGGAAATGATGTCTTTGATTTCCTGGAGTTTGCTGTGCAGTGAATCGTAAGTCTGAATGATTTGCTTGCTGAATTCGTAAAGAACCTGGCCTTCACGAGTGAGCCGAAACTTCTTCTTACTGCGTTCAATTAACAGCGACTTAAATTGGCGTTCCAGGGAGCTGATCTGCTGACTGACGGCGGACTGGGTAATGGAGTTAATCTGCGCTGCCTTCGTAAAACTTTCGGTTTCAGCGAGATCGCAAAACACTTTTAAACTTTCGATTTGCATATTGGATGAATGGACGTATGCGCAACTGCTCTAAAAAAAGCGCAGAGATTGATTCCAAAAAACTTTTACAAAGTCAACAGAATCAAAAATTTATGCGAGAGACTGCTTCACTTTCTTCAGCAACTCCTGGCTCGTAAATGGCTTTTGCAGGTAGCCGCTTTCTTCTTCAACATTTTGGCCACGGACGTATCCGCTCGTACATAGGATACGCATACTCGGAGACATTTCGCGAATTCTTTCTATCAGTTCCCGCCCGCTCATATGAGGCATGACCAGGTCGGTGATAACCAGATCTATAGGCTCCCCACCCTCCAGAATTTTCAAAGCGTCCTGTCCGCTGTTGGCGGTTAAAACCCGATATCCGTAGGAAGACAAAACCATCTGTCCCATGTTTAATAGCAGGTCCTCGTCGTCGACCATCAGAATCGTTTCAACGCCGAAAAGTTCGTTTGTATCGAAATTCGTTTGTTTCACGACGCGTTTCGTCGCAGGAAGATAAACGCGCACGGATGTGCCAAAATTCAGTTCGCTGGAAACAGCAATCGCTCCCCCGTGATTGGTCACGATCCCATACGCAAAAGCGAGACCAAGACCACGATGCGGTTTTTCCTTCGTGGTGAAGAACGGTTCGAAAATTCGCGGCAAAATGTCTGCCGCGATCCCTGCACCATTGTCCGAGATAAGGATACAAACATATGTCCCGGGTGCGAGCCTGACACTTCGGTCCTGCGCCTCGGTGGCCACCTCCATATTGCGCGTTTCAATGGAAATTTGTCCGTTGCTTGTAACCACTTCGACGGCGTTCTCCAGGATTTTAACAAAGGCCTGTTGGATTTTTGCTTCGTCGAATTTCACACCGAAAGGTTTCGGTTCGAGTTGCAATGTGAATTGAATTCCAGCGTTCTCAGGCGTTCGGAATAAATTCACCGTACGTTCCAGGAGCGGATTTAAATTTCCCGTAGCCTGCGTTTTGGTCTCCTTTTCCTGGCGACTAAATGCAGCGAGGTCGGCGGCAATTTCCGCGGCTTTCGAGGCAGATTTTTCAATCTCCACCAATGATCCGCGCCACGCATGATCAGCATCCGCTTTGCTCAACAACAACGACGCGTGTCCGAGAACGCTGGTCAGGGCATTATTGAAATCCAGTGCAACACTTCGAGCCAACTGCAGCGCACAATCGAGTTTTTGCTTATGTGCGAGATTTGCATCCATGGCTCCAGAATCTGACGCTTTCGCCGGGCCCGATGCCGGATCCTGTCCCGCAACTTCTTTGAACAATTGAAACAGTAAATACCGGGTTCCATCACGCGAGAGCGGACAAATATAAGCATTGAAGGCATGGACCGCCCCGCCCTTCCCTTTGAATTTCAGCACTAACGACGTACTGGCGGATCGTTCAGGACTGCCAAGAAATTTTTCGGCGGAAATCGTGTTTTCCTGGGCCCATAAAGCGCTCAATAAAGAAGATTCTGCTTCAACCATCGCCCCAAAAACCTGGCTGGCAGCTTTGTTGGCACGACGAATGACTCCGGCTTCTTCCACGAGAAGCGCGGGCCAATTTGCATTTTCGAATGGGAAAAAATCCTTCATCAATTGCGAAGCGCAATCAATTTACCTTAGCCGACCTTCCCTGAATCTCAAGCACTTGGAAACATGAAAGCGCCAGGCAATAATTCTTTGACGGTAAATTCCTTGATCGCACTCGGATGATCGCTGTCGCTGATCCACACCAGCGCATCCGGCGCGTATTCCGCCAGCAATTGACGGCAGGCCCCACAAGGCATCGCTCCCCCTTTTATACGCGCAACGACGGCGATGGCGTAAAATTTTTTCTTTCCTGTGGTCAACGCATGAAACAACGCGACGCGCTCCGCACAGCAGGTAAGTCCGTAGCTGGCGCTTTCCACGTTGGCTCCCGTGAAGATTTTTCCATCATTTGTCAGCAACGCCGCGCCGACTTTGAACTGAGAATATGGCGCGCACGCTTTCTCGCGGGCCTTCAGCGCCATTTTAACAAGGCCGTTCTTTTTAACCTTTGGCATAAAGTTCGCAGAATGTTCGGAGGAATTCAGCGATCTTTGTTTTATGCTGTTCAGCCATGGCCAACACTTCCTGGTGTGAAAGTGTTCCTTTTCCACGACCGGCAGCAAGATTGGTAATGCAGGAAAGTCCGGCGACGCGCAAGCCGCATTGACGGGCAACGATTGCTTCGGGAACGGTGCTCATCCCGACCGCATCTGCTCCAAGAATGCTATAGGCACGAATCTCCGCCGGTGTCTCGTAGCTCGGTCCCGCCACGGCCAGATAAATGCCTTTTTCGGCGCGCATCTTGTTCTTTTTCGCGGACTCAACGAGATGAGCTTCGAGCTTTTCGTCGTAGACGCGTGTCAAATCCACAAACCGCGGCAGGCCGTACAATCCAGGACCTCGCAATGGATTGACGCCCATGAAATTAATATGATCGGTAATGATCATCAGGTCGCCGGGCTTGAACTTTTTGCTGACGCCACCGGCGGCGTTGGTCAGGAGAACGGAGCGAATCCCCAATTCATCCAGCACACGAATTGGAAACGTCACTTTCTCCATTTCCAGGCCTTCGTAATAATGAGTGCGCCCCTTTAAGATCACAACCGGGGTGGAACCAAATGTTCCAACGACCAGCTTTCCCGCATGGCCCGTCACACCCACGGAAGCGAATCCAGGCAATTGGCCATATGGAATTTCCGCTTCCACCTTCATGTGTGTCAGAGCGTGCTGGAAGCCGCTGCCGAGCACCATCGCCAACGTCGGACGACTACTGATTTGCTTACGAAGTAGCGCGGCGGTGGTTTTCGGGTTCGGGATTGGTTGCTGGCTCATGTTTTCGACTCGCTTGTCATTGCTCCAAACCTGTTTTACTCTGCGCGCACTTAATTATGCAATTAAACAACGACGAAATCCGCCGGTATTCACGACACCTCATCCTTCCCGAGGTCGGCATGGCGGGTCAGAAGAAGATTTGTTCGACCAGCGTGCTCTGCATTGGCGCCGGCGGACTCGGTTCTCCCATTGCCATGTATCTCGCCGCGGCCGGTATTGGCAAGATTGGTCTCGTCGATTTTGATACCGTTGATTTCTCGAACCTGCAGCGCCAGATCATCCACGGCACCAACGATGTTGGTCGTCCCAAAGCGGAATCGGCAAAAGACACGATCGGTGAAATTAATCCGAACGTCGAAGTGGTTATTCACAACACCCGCATCAGCGCAGAAAACGCGATGGATCTTATTGCCGGCTACGACATCGTGGTGGACGGCACTGACAATTTTCCAACCCGTTATCTCACCAACGATGCCTGCGTTCTTTTGAAGAAGCCGAATGTCTACGGTTCTATTTTCCGTTTCGAAGGACAATCCAGCGTCTTTGCCCCGCATCTCGGAGGACCTTGCTATCGCTGTCTTTATCCTGAACCCCCTCCGCCGGGAATGGTTCCGAGTTGCGCTGAAGGCGGCGTGCTCGGAGTACTGCCTGGTATTGTCGGTTGTATTCAGGCAACAGAAATTTTGAAGCTCGCACTTGGCAAAGGCAGTTCTTTGATCGGACGTCTCCTGCTCTTCAACGCGCTCGACATGAAGTTTCGTGAATTGAAACTGCGTCGCGATCCGAAATGCCCATTGTGCGGAGAAAATCCGACGATCACCAAGCTCATCGATTACGAAGTGTTCTGCGGCATCCCGACGGAACCCGTCGCCACGGGCGCCAATCCAGACGAAGTGGATGTTAAAGAAATGAAACGCGCTTTGGACGACCCGAAGCTCGGGATCAAAGTCATCGACGTTCGCGACCCGGACGAATACCAGATCGCCCATATCAAAGGCGTTCCCCAGATTCCGCTCGGCTCATTGCCGCAACGCTTTACTGAACTCGATCCAAACCAGACGATTTATCTTCATTGCAAGAGCGGCAAACGCTCCATGAAAGCTTTGGAATTTCTGCGTCAGCAGGGATTTAAGTACGTCAAGAGCGTCAAAGGCGGCATCGAAGCCTGGTCTGACCAGATCGATCACAACGTTCCGAAGTATTAAGAATCGCCTAATTTAATTTCACGCAAACGGAGACGTTTTAAGGAACGTCTCCGTTTTTTTGACCTTTTGGGATCGTCGGAAGTTTTTCCAACGACGAAAAAACCGTTTTATTGGCGTTGGAAATTTTTCTGACCATGTAAAAAGCGTTTTTTTCCCGTCAGAAGTTTTTCTGACGCCATAAAAAGCGTTTTTAGACCGTTAGAAATTTTTCTGACGGCGCAAAATCGGTTTTGGCGGCGTCAGAAAAACTTCTGACGACAATAAAAGCCTTTTTGCGTCGTCAGAAAAACTTCTGACGGGAAAAAAAGCCTTTTTTTCTCGTTGGAAAAACTTCTGACGACGTCGAAAGCGTTTAAATGGAGATGTTTATGCAAATTCGCCGAATTTTTACCCTTTTCAGCGGCGTTGAACATCCAATATGGCTTTGCTAGCGTCCATCAATGGTCCCAAATGTTGCTCCTGCGCCGTTATCCGACGAAAAAGCGGCAGGATCTAAGAAATATCCGATTGGACTGATCTACCTTTTCTTCACGGAGATGTGGGAGCGATTCAGCTTTTATGGGATCTCCGCCATTATCGTTCTCTACATGACCAAGGAATTGCGGATGGAAGACAGCGCCGCTTACCTCGCGGTCGGAGCTTACACCGCCTTTTCGTTTATGACCCCCATTTTGGGCGGTCTTGTTGCCGACAAGGCACTTGGGCTTCGACGTTCGGTGATCATCGGCGGAATTCTGATCCTTGCCGGGAATGCCGTCCTGGCGGCAAGCAACGCGATTTCACCGCTGTTCATTGGGCTCGTCTGCGTCGCTCTTGGAACTGGTTTTCTTAAATCGACCGTGTCTGTGATGGTGGGAAAACTTTACAAGGAAGGTGATCCCTATCGTGACAGCGGCTACACCTTGTTTTACATGGGAATTAATGTCGGCGCCCTTTTGGCAACATTCCTGGTCGGGTGGGCATTTGAAACGTATAAAGGTACGCGCGGTTTTTATTTTTCGTCAGCCGGAATGTTGTTGGGTCTGATCACATTCTTCATCGGACAGAAGCATTATAACAACGAAGCCGACGGTTATAAGCCTGAGAATTTGTTCAAGCGCTCATTCATTCTACCCAATGTCATTTGGATTTTCGCGGGCACGGTTTTGCTGGGAAGCATCATGTATTACCTCTTTCAGCATCCGGGACAAACAAAACAAGTCATCACTTATCTCGGTTTGTTTATTGTTCTCGGGATTATCGGATTAGCCCTGTCGTGTCGGGAGAAATCAGAACGCAACGCTATCTTCGGAATCCTCGTCATCATTGTGGCGGCTGTCTGTTACCACGCCTTTATCGGGAAACAGATTTACGGATCGGTGAACCTTCTGGTCGAACGGGACTTCGATCGAGTGATCGGAGGCAGAGAAATTCCACCATCCTATTTTGGCCAAGGAACAAATTCCCTCGCTGTCATTTTGTTGGCGGGCGTTTTGACGTGGCTGTGGGCGAAGCTTGCGGATAAGGGGAAAAATCCTTCCATTCCCGCCAAGATGGTGATCGCGTTATTTCTCGCCGTGATCAGTGCGTTTATGTTGGCGTGGCTGTGTAAAACCGTCGGTACGACCGGCACGAAACTATCTGCCTTGTGGGTCGCGGTCGCGATCGTCGTTCTCACCCTGGGGGAACTCAATATTCTTCCCATGGGACTGTCGACCGCAAGCGCACTAGCCCCAAAACGCTACGCCTCCATGCTCATGGGATCCTGGTTTCTGACCAGTTCTCTCGGGGGCTATTTCGCCGGGTATTTCTCCAGTCTCGCGAGCATCGATAAAACCAAAATCGACGACCTCGCATACACGGGTATGACTTACTACGGTCTCTTTTGGCGATGCGGAGCCGGATTGGCGCTCGTGACGGTGATTCTCTTCTTTGCCCGGCCGCAGTTGCAAAAACTGATGTCGGGCGGCGTGAAACGTTAGAGAATTCAGCGTCCGATCTTACAACGCTATCGAGACATGTTTCGTCTCGAGAAAAGAGTCCAGGCCTTCAGCACCCAGTTCGCGTCCCCAGCCGCTCATCTTAACCCCACCGAACGGCGCATTCGTCGTCGTCGGAAGACCATCATTGATTCCCAGCATCCCGGATTCAATTTGTTCCATGAGACGAAACGCACGGCTCAGATCGCGCGTGAAAGCGTAAGCACTCAGTCCATAAGGAGCCGAATTCGCAAGTTCAATGCCTTCCGCTTCCGTGTCAAAGGGCGTAATCGCGGCAATCGGAGCAAACGTTTCTTCTCTCATGCAGAGACCATCTTTGGGAACGTCCACCATCACTGTCGCTTCGAAAAAATAGCCAGGACGATCGACGCGTTTTCCGCCACACAATATTTTTGCGCCGCGTTTCTTTGCGTCTTCGACATGTTCGATTGCTTTCTTGATTCCATTTTCGTCAATCAAAGCACCAATCTGCACTCCCGGTTCGAAACCTTCCCCGACTTTGATGGTTTCTTTCGTCTTCTCCACGAACGCTTTTACGAACCGATCATAGATACCGCGCTGCACATAGATGCGATTCGCAGCGATGCAGGATTGACCGGTATTGCGGAACTTGGCGAGCAACGCACCGTCGACAGCTTTGTCGAGGTCCGCGTCATCGAACACCAAAACCGGAGCGAGGCCACCGAGTTCGAGGGAAAGCGGTTTCACCTGTTTGGCCGCGCCTTCAATCAATTTTTGGCCCACTTCAGTGGAACCAGTGAAGGTGATCTTACGCACGAGTGGGTTATCGAGAAATTCGTTGGCTATTTCGGAGGCCGATCCACAGACGATTTGAAAAACTCCCTTCGGCAACTTAGCTGCAGCACAGGCTTCCGCAAAAGCGACCGTGCAAAGTGGTGTCGCACTGGCTGGTTTTAAAATCACAGTACAACCAGCCGCGAGAGCAGGCGCCACTTTACGAATGGCAAGAACGAGCGGGAAATTCCACGGACTGATCGCCGCAACAACTCCAATGGGGGTCTTCACAACCATATTCCTCTTTCCATCCGTCTGGTGAGGAATAACCCGTCCGTAACCTCGTTTGCCTTCTTCAGCAAACCAGCGCAGATGATCCACGGTCATCGCCAACTCACCCTGGCTTTGCGCAAACGGCTTGCCGGCTTCCTGCGTGATCGTTTTCGCGATTTCATCACGACGCGCCTCGAGTTCGTTTGCGATCTTGTGAAGAAATTCACCGCGGGCTTTTGCAGTCAGCGCTCGCCATCCCGAGAACGCAGCATGGGCGTTCTTGATGGCTTTCTCTACCTCCGCTCTGTCCACGACGGACATTTTGGCGAAAGCTTCGCCTGTGGCCGGATTTTTGACGGAAATAGTTTTGTCGGAGCTGACAAACTCACCATTGAGGTAGAGCGGATGCGTTTTCATGACAAGTGCCCCAAAAGAACAACCTCAAGTCGAAAACCGCAATATCTATTTTGATTTCAAATTAAAGATAAAGAGCCGCCTGCAGATCCCGAACGACAATGCTCATGAAGGGATACCGTTTGTCCACGTCCCGTTCTATGCATTTCATAATGATCTTTTCCAACTCCAACGGAATTTCATTGTACTCACGCGGCGGATGAACAATGTTATCCAGTTGCTTGCGCAAAATCTCATCCGGCGTATCGCCCGGAAAAGGTTTATGGAAAGTCACCATTTCATACGCCAGCACCCCAAAGGCAAAGATATCCACGCGATGATCGATCTCCTGATGCTGTAATTGTTCAGGAGGCATGTAAGCGGGAGTTCCCGGATTTTTAGAAAACTTTTTCGGCTTCTCGGGACGTTCCAGCGCGAGGTCGAAGTCGCACAAGCGAACATGACCATTGCGTGTTACGAGGAAATTTTCGGGCTTGATGTCCAGATGCATGTAACCGCTTTCGTGCACATGCTCGATCGCGGTCGCCGCATCAATCAGGATGTTGGCCACGTTTTCAGAAAGCACATCGTCCACCCGGGAAATCAACTGCTTGAGATTGGAACTCTCAACGTAGTCCATCAGCATGTAGGGCAGGTTCTCGATTTTGCCGTGCTCGATGTGACCAACGATGTTGTCGTGGCCTGAAATTTTTTCCAACACTTCGCAACCGCGAAAGAACCGTTTGCGGGCCAGGAAATTAAATTTCAGGCTATCGTGTAATTTTCGGAGAGCGTAGGTCTTGCCGGTATCCTGATTCGTCGCGACCCAAATTTCTGCCATTCCCCCAGTGTTGATCTGTTCAGCCAATTGAAATTGGCCAAACCGACGGGATGTCGGTCTTTCGGATGTACTGATCAACTCATTGTAGTCCATAGAACGGTGGCCAAAATGTAGCGAGTATCCGGGCGTTTGGCAAAGCGTGAGTTTTTAGTTTTTAGTTGGTCGTTTTTGCTCTTTAGTGAAGGTGGATGACCGGCACCGAACGGCCAATGCAAAATACTAAAGAACGAGCCAAAAAGCCTTTACCCTTTCTGCTCACTTATTTGGGCATTGTTTTTCTCGGAGGCGCCCTCATCGCGCCCTGGCTTTACTTTGGGGTACAGTGGGCTGCCGAACATTCTGCCGCCTGGCAATGGCTGGCCAGGAACCCGTTTCACCGGTTTGTCCATCGTTCGATGCTGATCCTGGCCATTGCGGGAATATGGCCGTTATGCAGGGCAACCGGGATCACCTGGACGGAACTGGGCTTGAGACTGGATCGAAACGAAGGTCGAAAATTGTTGATGGGCATCGGCCTCGGACTGGTGTCATTGGCCATCGTTGCCAAAAGTTCGTTGCTTTTCGGCGGAAGGACATTTCACCTTCCAGATCACCCCTGGCGCGCCTTGATGGTTATTGTCTTAACCGCCGTGATCGTCGGCCCCATCGAAGAAATCATCTTTCGAGGAGCGTTGTTTGGTTCTTTAAGGACCTCATCGCAATGGAAAGCAGCGCTGATTATCAGCAGCGCCATTTACGCAATTGTTCACTTTTTTAGTCGTCCCGTGGCTCCCCCACAGGTTTCGTGGCTTTCGGGGTTGACCATTCTGCTGCAAATGCTGCGCGGCTTTGTCGATGTGCAGACGCTCATTCCGGGTTTCGTTAATCTGACCTTGGTCGGACTGATTTTAGGAATGGCGTATCAACTCAGCGGCAGCCTTTCGTTCTCCATTGGATTGCACGCCGGATGGATTTTTTGCAGTCAGGTGTACATCGTGATGACCCAACCCCTTCGCGGAGCCAACCAATGGGTCTGGGGCAGCGAGAAACTCGTGGATGGATGGTCTTCCACCATCGTTTTATTGATTGTTCTAGGCGTTCTCAGTTGGTGGTTTCGGCGGGAAAATAAAACCGAATGAGGGTAATTTACCAAAAGGTCGGCGACTGGCTGGATCACGGGCTGAATTTCTTATACCCGGCCGTTTGCCAAATTTGTCGGAAGAATCGCGCCGACAGGGCCGCCTCTTTCATCTGTTCGTCGTGCCTCGGTGGCAAAGACGGCGTTCGTTACCTGGTTCCTCCCTTCTGTCGACGTTGCAGCCTGCCATTTGAAGGAGAAATTACGGTGGAATTTGAATGCAGTAATTGCCGGGACATGGATCTTTACTTCTCTTCGGCAAGATCGGCGGTCGTGACCAGTCCTTTGCTGTTGGACATCATTCATCGCTGGAAATATAAGCGGGCTTTTTGGTTCGAACCGTTTTTGGCAGATCTCATGGTGAAAGAAGCATCAGCGGCGTTGCGCCAGGAAAAGTGGGACTTGATCGTCCCGATTCCACTACATCCCTTAAAAAAACGAGAACGAGAATTTAATCAGGCCGAGCGACTCGCAAAGCATCTCAGCCGGGCCACCGGGATTCCGGTGAACGAAAACGTGATAGAACGGGTCGAATTTACCCGAACGCAAACGCAGCTGACTCGTCAGCAACGCGCTGAAAATGTTCAACGCGCTTTTGCCATGAAAGAGGGCAAAAAATTAAATGGCGAAAAAATTATTTTATTGGATGATGTTTTGACGACGGGCGCAACGAGCAGTGCTTGCGCAAAGGTCCTGCGCAATGCCGGCGCAGGTGAAGTTTGCGTATGGACCGTGGCCCGTGCTCGCGGATCAATTTGAAGATGCAGATGAAAGTTGTGGTAATCGAATGAAACTATGGCAACAACGTTCAATGCTTCTGCTGTAACAATGTCTCCTAAGCGCACAAAGAAAACATTAGGTTTGGAAACGGTTGAACCGGCTGTGACGCCGCCACCTTCCAACAGCACCGAAACCAGCTTCACGAAAAAGCCAAAATTGGCTTCCAAGTCGAAAAAGAAGGAGATTCCCGAAGGCCTTTGGACGAAATGCCCCAAGTGTGCCGTGATGATCTTCGACAAGGAGCTGGACGCAAACCAAAAGGTTTGCCCGAAGTGTAATCACCATTTCCCCATTGCCGCCCGCGAACGAATCCATTCTCTGGTGGAAACGTGCTCGTTTGAAGAGATGGATGCGGAAATGCTGAGCGTCGATCCGCTGAAATTTACCGGGGTTGCCGCCTACACCACCAAACTCGAAGACACTAAACGGAAGAGCGGCTTGAAGGACGCCGTTATCACCGGTATCGGCAAAATCGGTGAACACCGCGTTGGCCTCGGTGTCATGGACTTCAGTTTTTTGGGTGGCTCGATGGGTTCCGTTGTTGGAGAGAAGCTCACCCGCCTGATCGAGGCTTCCACTAAAAAGACGCTGCCTTGCATTATCATTTCTACCAGCGGCGGCGCGCGTATGTATGAAGGCATGTTTAGCCTCATGCAAATGGCGAAGACCTGCGCTGCCCTTGCCTATCACGGACAAAACAAGTTGCCCTATATCAGCGTGCTGACGCATCCCACCACCGCCGGTGTGATGGCAAGCTATGCCACGGTTGGCGATTTGATTATTGCGGAACCGGCAGCGATGATTGGGTTCGCCGGCCCCCGTGTGATCAAAGATACAACGCAGGCCGAATTGCCACCGGGCTTTCAAACTGCTGAATTTCTGATTGATCGCGGACTTATTGACGCCATCGTTCCGCGCAAAGAAATGAAGAGCCAATTGATTGCTTATCTCGATTTCTTCGCTGCTGGACGCAAACAACCTGCTGCCTGATATCGAATGGCCGAGTTGTGAATTCTAAAAGCGCAGACCTTTCGCCAACGTTCGCGGCCTTCATTGATTCCAAAAATCTGGCGCCTCTTGGTCCCGGACCAAGAAGTTCACGGCGTCCGTTGTCTGATCTCAACGGAGATCTCCAAAAAGCTTTTTCCAGGGAGCACCTTGGATCTGAGTCGGAACAACTTGTTCGGGCTTTGATTCTCCTTTGGCATGACTATTTGGACGAAGCGCATACCCTTTGCCAGGATGTTTCCTCAACCAACGGAAGTTTCGTCCACGCCATCATGCATCGTCGGGAACCCGATTATTGGAATTCCAAATATTGGTTTAATCGCGTTGGTTCACATCCTTCGTTCCCCGAAGTCGCCCGGCAGGCAGCGACACTGATTCCAGAAGGATCACCTCTCCATAAAATGCTAACAGGTAATCGATGGAACCCTGGCACGTTCGTCGATCTTTGTGAGCAATTTGCGGGCGAGCCGGCTTCGACGGAATACCAACTTTTGCAACAGGTGCAGGGAGTGGAAACACGCGTTTTGTTACATCATCTGGTGGGTCTTGTCCGATGAACCAATTTTACATCGTTTTACTGGCTGTCTTGCCGGTCTTTTCCATCATTGCCGCAGGCATCGGCATGCGGAAAGTCAACTGGCTGACGGAAGAAGCCGATCAAAGTCTCCTGCGTGTAACCATCAACTTACTCGCTCCCTGCCTGATCTTTGATTCGATCCTGCACAACGATGCTTTGAAAGACATCGGCAACGTGATCATTGCACCGATGGTAGGCTTTGGAACTGTGGCCCTCGGAATGGGAATCGCTTTCCTGTTACGACAATTTATTACTCCCGACAAAAAAACCCTCGCGACATTTGCGGTTTGTGTTGGCATTTACAATTACGGCTACATCCCGGTTCCGCTCGTAAATTCATTGTTCGATCGGACGACGCTAGGCGTCTTGTTCGTACACAACCTCGGGGTGGAAACCTGCATTTGGACACTTGGTTTGATCGTGCTCGGCGCGAACAAGGAGAAAGGCTGGCGCCAATTGATCAACGCACCGGTGATCGCCATTATCGTGGCGCTCGGTGTCAATTTTCTCGGGCTGGAACGGTTCATCCCGGCATTTTTGCTGGCGACGGCGAAGATGCTCGGTCAATGCTCGATTCCAATGGGATTGATCTTGGTCGGCGCAACGATGGCGGACCATTTACACGAATTTCATTCTGCTCGAGGATGGCGTGTCATAGCCTGGGCTTGCGTTGTTCGACTCGGAATAGCGCCCATTCTTTTCCTGCTGCTCGCAAAGTTCCTCCCCTGCTCCGATCAATTGAAGCGCGTCATTATTATTCAAGGTGCAATGCCGGCAGCAACTTTTCCGATCATCATGGCCAAGCATTACAACGGCGACCCTTCGACGGCCCTGCGAATTCTTGTGGCCACGTCGGTAATCGGATTGCTCACCATTCCGCTTTGGATTCGTTTCGGAATTAATTTCGTTTTTCCAGGGCTATAATTTTCTGAAAATTCCGGCCTGCCGTTGGCACCTCTCGAGAATCTGGAGCGATTGGGAAAGTGACGACTGCGTTCGTACCGATTTTTGGCGAGATTTCCAGAGTGGAAACGAGGCCCAAACGGTTCCGGACGACCGCGTCAAAATAACCGGAAACGATGGACGTTTTTTGACGTGTTTTCCAAAGTGTTTTTGGAGGCACTTTCAATTTTTATCCAAAATTCCAAAGTGTTTTTGGAGGCACTTTTGAATTT
>CBHTTJ010000095.1:0-21610 GCA_966095605.1 uncultured bacterium
CTATTTTCAGATTATTTCGTGGCGGACTTTGATGTGACCACGTTGGCGGTCGCATCGTAGTTGCCGCTGACATTTGTTACGGTGAACGTGACCGTGCCGGTACGGATCGTCGATGTCGAGGTGATCGTCGCGTTGCCGGTCGCATCGGTCACAGCGGTCCAGCCGGATTCGCTGAACGCACCGGAGAAGTTGCCGGTAACAGTGGCGCCGCTGACGGCTGCGCCGTTGCCATCCACGACCTTAACCACCGCGCGGGATTTGAAGCGGGTGCCAGAGGCCACCCAGCTCATGGTGATGCTTTGAACATGAACCACGTTGGCCGGGGCGAGATAATTAAACTGAATCGCGTCGGCCATGGCTACTTGCGTTGAATCGGCGAAGTTATCGGTGATGCGAACATTTCCAGCCGTGCCTGCGGCAAAGCTATAAATGCCAACCAGATTCCAGGCCCCTCCGTTCAATTGTTGATTGACGTTCACCGTCTTTGAACCGCCGTTGTAGTTGATCACGTGCGGAGCACCGACCGTGCGGTTGGAACCGACGGCATGCCATTCATACACCTGGTAGGAACCTGCCGTGGCAATGGTCGGCGTGAATTGCAGGTAAGCCGAGCCGGTACCGCCGTTTTTAAAGCGATAGTCAGTGCCGAACTTATCCGTGGAAGCCGTCCCCGTGGACCATGTTCCCACGACAGTTGCCGCCGTATTGTCGATGATAAAGTTGGTCGAGTTGGCCGGGGTGGTGGCGCTCGCCTGCGCGGAATTGAGTGACGAACCGGAGCCGTTGTAGGCGCGGACGACATAATAATAAGTCGTTGAAGCAGACAGACCAGTGTTGCTGGTCGAGGTCACGTTCGCACCGACGGTGATAACGTCGCTGTAAGGGCCGCCGGATGTCGTGCTTCGGGCAACAATGAATCCATTTTCATTCGAGGAGTTGTCAGTCCAGCTCAAGTTGATTTGTGAGGAACTGACCGCAGTCGCCGTCAAGCCACTGGGCGCGGTCGGGGTGGGAGCTGCCTGCGTCGTTGCGCTGGCTTCGCCCGAGTTGGCCGAGGAACCGCCCGTATTGGAGGCGCGCACAACATAATAATAAGTGGTGCTCGTTGCTAATCCGGTGTTGTTGTAAGCCGTCGTGTTGGCGGCCAACGTTGCAATGTCCGTGTAAGGCCCACCTACGGTGGTGCCGCGAGCGACGATGAAGTTCGCTTCATTCGAGGAGTTATCAATCCAGGCAAGATTGATTTGTGATGAGCTGACCGCGGTTGCCGTCAAGCCACTCGGCGCTGCCGGTGCGGACGGCAAAGTCGTGGCGCTGGCCTGGGCGGAGTTGGCTGAAGAACCGGCGCCGTTGAACGCGCGAACCACATAATAATAAGTTGTCCCCGCTGACAAACCGGTGTTGCTGGCGGACGTCGCGTTGGCAGCAGTGGTGATCACATCCGTGTAAGGACCTCCCGAGACTGTGCTTCGGGCAACCGTGAATCCAGTTTCCGTTGAAGAATTATCCGTCCAGCTCAAATTGATCTGGGACGAACTCACGGCGCTGGCCGACAAACCGCTTGGCGCCGCGGGAGCAGTTTGTGAAGTCGTGGCGCTGGCTTGAGCGGAGTTCGCTGATGAGCCACCGGTATTCTCAGCGCGGACGACATAGTAATACGTTGTGCCCGACGCTAATCCCGTGTTGTTGTAAGACGTTGAGTTTGCAGCCAGTGTCGCAACGTCCGAATAAGGTCCGCCGGAAACAGTGCCACGTGCAACAATGAAGTTGTCTTCGTTCGTGGAATTATCCGTCCACGCCAGGTTAATTTGAGAACTGCTGGCGGTCGTTGCCGTCAATCCACTTGGCGCGGTTGGAGGAGTCACCGTCGGGGCAAAGGAAAACTTAATCGCATCTGCCATCACGACCTGAGTCGAATCGGCAAAGTTATCTTTGATCTTAACGTTGCCGCTTGTCCCGAGAGCAAAATTAAACGTGCCTAACAAATTCCATGCGCCGCCACCTGACTGCTGGTTGACTGGGACGGTGACCGTTCCGCCGTTATAAGCGATCACATAAGGAGCGCCCACCGTACGATTGGCACCTTGCGGATACCAGCAATAGACCTGGTAATCGCCGGGCGCTGAGATCGTTGGAGTGTATTGCAGGTAAGCGGAGCCCGTGCCGCCGCTCTTGTAACGATAATCCGCGCCGAATTTGTCGGTGGAACCGGTTCCGGTTGACCATGTGCCGACGACTGTGGCGTCCGTATTGTCGAGGATGATTTCGCCGACCTGTCCAGGTGCCAGCGTCGTAAACGTAAAGTCTCCAGAAGTTGCCAACTGGCCAGCCGAATTCATCGACCGCACGCGGTAATGATACGTAGTGGACGCACTCAAACCGGTGAGGCTGATCGAGTGGCTGAGAACTTTTGCACCGTTGGTAACAGTCGTTCCGTAAGTTGTGGTGAGTCCATAGTTGACCCGGCTGTCGGCGTTGATGTCGGTGTCCCACGTGATGTTTGCACTCGTGTCTGTCAGGCTCCCTGCGGACACATTGGAGATAACTGCCGCGGCCAACGGAGTAGCAATCCAGGCGGAGATAGAAGTGCCGTTATAAACATCCATATCGACGTTTCCAGTGATTCCGGGAACGGATCCGGTGCTGGAATATTGCCAAAAGTCCCAGTTGCCGGAACCCCAGAGGTTACAGCTGGTGCAGCAACTCCAGGGGGTTCCCGTTTGCGGATCTGCGCCGCTGTAATTGGCAACGTCACTGCCCATGCCACTCAAACTGTTGTCGAAGTTGCACATGAAACTGGCGCTGGAATAGAGCAAAACTTTGATGCTGACGCCATTGGAAGCCGCCTTGGCGGTAACGGCGTTGACCCATTGCAGAGCCCAGTCGGAATAGCTGGTTGCGCCGACATGGCCGTTGAACTCCTCGATGTCCAGCATCGGCATGAGGGTTTTGCCATCTGCCAGAATGTGCGCGCCCGCGCGAGCCCAGAAATAATTGGCCTCGGTGATGGCACTATTGGTCGCCGGGGTGGCGTAATGATAGGGCCCCATGATGATGCCGGCAGCTTTGCCGTTAATCATGTTCGCGACGTAATTGTTATTCGTCAGGTAAGCACCGCGAGTCGCTTGAGCCCATGCAAACGTCACAGTACCGGAACCAGCAACACTGGTCCAGTTAATGGTGTTTTGCCAGCGGGAGACGTCGATGCCGGTGACACGAGCCAAGGCGCTCTGGGTGCCCACGGTGAGAATCAACGCAGCGACGGTCAGCATTGCGGCCATTTGTCGTCTTACGCGGTGAGCGAGGGTGAATGTATCAGGGTATAGCATTGAGATGAGCGGGTTTTTCATAGACAGATGGAATGTGTCTGGGTGACATAAGACGTGGGACGCTGCTATATAGCCTGAAATCTAAATAAAGATCAATGAGTTAGTTCCGGCGGGAGCGTCCCCATTATATATGACACCGCTATCGGGGCTGCCGTATAGAATGTGTGCAGGTCGACGGAATGACCGGGATTCCCGTTCCGACTCTTCTCTTCGATCAAAACGAATGGTGTGGTGAGTTGTGGACATCCCAGAGGAGAGGATCTCGCTTTGCAATTCGCGAAAAACCGTGCCACCGGTGTCTCCACTGCCTTGCTCCGGCTAAGGCTCTGATTTCCAACCATTAAAAATGGTCCAACGCGTTGTACTCGCAATTCCACGGCTTCCAAAACGCCGTACAAAGCGTTGTACGCCTTTTCAAAGACATAAAAATCTTAGTACATCCGCTTTTCTCCGTTTCAGAAGGACTTGGAATTGGAGTACAAGCATGTTTCTGCTTTTTCGCGGAGTTAGAATTCCGGGAAATAGCGTTGTGCTCCAATTTTTAGGTCTTCGGAAATGGGGAAAACGGGAAATGTGATCAAAAAAAGCCAAAATTTTCCGTACAACGCGTTGTAGTCGAGTTCCGAAGACCTCGAAAGAGGCGTACAACGCGAAAAGTCGAACTTCCAAGACCCAAAAATTGGAGAAACATGCTTGTACCCTCTTTTTTAAGTCTTTGGAAACCCAGTCCCACGGTTGTACTGCATTGGGGTCCTCGGAAATGGAGAAAAACGGTTGTATCGGAATTTGAAGAACCCAAAATTGAAGAATTAGTGTTGTACTAATTTCTCAGGGCGGAAAATAAGATGGCAAATCCAACCATCTTTTTCGTATCCGGGTGTGCTTTTGATCGCACACCTCATTCATTCGGTGACCTAATGCAACTAAATTTGCTATAAGACCAGTCATGGTCCGGGTCTTATCTCTTTTGGCAGGCGTAGTGTCTTTACTCGCCCCTTGTTTGCTTCAAGCGGCGGCGTGTTTGGAACGAACCAACAGTCCGACATTGAACCTGCCGTCAACGTTGAATACTTCCGGTTATCTTACGGAACGAATATTTCCGGAGGTTGAGTTCAGTTGGCCCGTTTCTATTGCTTCTCCAGTAGGTGAAACGAACCGTTTGTTTATTGCAGAAAAGGACGGATATATCTCTGTCATTACGAACCTGGCCGTACCAACGCGAACAGTATTCCTGGATATGCGGGACATCGTATCGAAAGATACGAAGGAAGATGGCCTCCTGGGAATGGCGTTACATCCCGGTTTCGCGACGAATGGATATGTTTTCGTGTTCTATAACACGCCGACGAACAATACGAAATGGGACTGCATCGCGAGGTTTCAGGTCGATCCACAGAACACGAACTGCGCCGTTCGTTCTTCTCATACCGTTATACTTTATGAAGTAGACCCCACAATTAATCATAATGCCGGGGACCTCCATTTCGGGCCCGACGGTTATCTTTATGCTTCAATGGGGGATCCTAATAATACCTCGCAACAGCTATATAACTTGCACTCCGGAATGCTTCGAATCGATGTCGATAAAAAGCCCGGGAATGTTGCGCCCAATCCTGTTGTGGGAACGACGTCGCAATATTTTGTCCCCGCTGATAATCCCTATATAGGTGCGACCACGCTGAACGGGTTGCCTATCGCGACTGCCAGTGTTCGAACTGAGTTTTACGCGATTGGATTGCGAAATCCGTGGCGGTTTTCCTTCGATTCACTCACAGGAGACCTCTACGTGGGCGATGTTGGTTTGTGGACCTGGGAAGAAGTGAACGTCGTTCAGAAAGGCAAGAATTATGGATGGGGTTACGCTGAAGGAACTACTGTAACTATTCCCGGTTATAATTCCTACATCACGGCCCCAACTTATCAATATGGGCATACTCTTGGCTTGTCGGTAATTGGTGGGGTTGTTTATCGCGGAAGTAGTAATCCCGATCTGTATGGATGCTATGTTTTTGGTGATTACGCGAGTGGAACCATCTGGTCGCTGCAATATGAAGGAGGACAGCCGACGAATGTGCGGGAGCTTTGCAATTATCCGGCGATGATTTGTTTCGGAACGGATCCGAGGAATGGAGATGTTCTGCTGGCGAGCGCGGACGGGACTCTTCAGCGCGTGGCCAAGGTAACGGTTCCGCCGAACGTCACTCCGCCCACTCTGTTGAGTCAGACGGGCGCATTTAGTGACCTGACAAACCTGACGACGGTACCTGGAATTTTGCCGTATGATATCAACCTTCCTTTTTGGAGCGATAACGCGGTGAAACGGCGATGGTTTATGGTGCCAGCAGGACAACAAGTCGGGTTTGAACGCGATGATGGTTGGCATCTGCCGATCGGGACCACATTTATAAAACACTTTGATCTGGAGACTGTGATTGGGAATCCGGCCACGAAGCGAAAGATTGAGACCCGGTTTCTCGTCATGACAGTGGATGGAGCGTATGGGCTTTCCTATGTTTGGAATTCAAATCAAACCGATGCAACGCTCGTGCCTGCAAATGGGGCGCTTGCCAACTATTTAATTACCAGCAATAGCCTGGTGCAAACGCAACAATGGACCTTTCCTTCGCGCTCGCAATGTTTGACCTGCCATACACGGCATTCTGAATTCGCGCTCGGTTTTAACACCCGACAGTTAAATAAAGACATTCAGTGTGGTAATGAAACAGTCAACCAGATCGATGCGATCAGTGCCGCAGGCTTTTTTACCTCGCCGGTGACCAACATCTATCTACTGCCGTCCTATGCGAGTTCTTCGGATACCAATCAAAGCGTGGAATTTCGGGCGCGGTCATACCTTGCAGCGAATTGCGCGAACTGCCACCAACGGTTCGGTTGGGGATTCGGCAATTGGGATGCACGGATTGCCACGCCCTTTTACGAGGCGGGATTGATTACCCAGGAATACGATGATTACGGGTATCTCCAACAAATGATCGTGCCGGGAAACACCAATTCGACGATGATTTTGCAGCGGATGAAAGGAGCGAGCGGCCAACGGATGCCCCCGCTCGGAAGTGCCATCATTGATCAGGCAGGTGTCGCTATGGTGGCGAAGTGGGTTCAGACATTGACGGCCCGGCAATCATTTTCAGCCTGGCAGACCTCCCAATCTTTGACCGGCTCTGGATCGCTCGACACGGATGGAGACGGCGCGTCGAATTATCAGGAGTACTTAGCTGGAACCAATCCCAAAAGTGCGGCAAGTGTCTGGAAATCAACGGTTACCCGTTTCCCTGATCACGTTAATCTGAGCTTTAACAATCTCTCGAACCGCACTTATGAAGTCCAATGGTCTATGGATCTTTCGGGAGGATGGCAGGCGTTGAATCATCCAGGTAATCGACCGGATCCTAAAGTCGCAACGGGAACGACCCTATTGAATCTGGGTGGTCCAGCTGAAGCCGCTCGCTTTTATCGAGTGCAAGTTAAAGATCCTTAAATGACAGGGAGGTCCCCGCGAGAACTTAAACAATTAATGTTATTTATAACTTTTTTTGTTTTCTCCTTGCCCAATCAGGGTGAATCCGCAAAATAGCCGCTCGTTTTTCCGATATCTGATCCAGATTTCTCCCTGATGGGGTTTTAAGTGGATGGACGTCGAGAGTGGTGTATTAGGTCTCGGGATAGGTCTTCCTGATGCTCCAAAAGTCCGCGATTTTGATTCATTTTGTGAAACGCATTCTCCTTACTTTGCTTTTGTTGGTTGGTGCATCGTTTGCCCAGGCGCAATGGCTCTCTCAGTCTGTAACGCTTTCGCCCGGCTGGAACGCCGTTTATCTCCATGTGGATGCTTCGCATACCACATTAGACACGCTTGTTGGTGGGGATGGCGCCAACCCGATCCTCGAGATCTGGCGCTGGAACGCCGGTCCGAACGTTCAATTTACGACGGATCCACAGTCCCCGATCAACGGTGGCAGCCAATGGATCAGTTGGAGCCGGGGTGCCGCCAATTCTCCTTTGCAGCGAATCGTGGGGAACTCCGGATATCTCGTTCGCGTCGAAACAAATGTTGTCAGCTATACTTGGACCGTCAAAGGCAAGGCAGTTGCGCCGGCAAATGACTGGACGACCACGGGGCTGAATTTTCTTGGTTTTGCAACCGTTCCCAATTCTCCGCCAAACTTCGATACGTTTCTGGCAGTGGCACCTGATTTGTTCGATTCCGCGGAACTTTACTATTACCACGGCGGAGATTTGAACTCCAACAACCCCGCTCGGATCTTCTCTCCTGAGTATCGCAATACCCCGGTGAAGCGTGGTCAGGCATTCTGGTTTCGTTCGGGGACAACATTCAATCGCTATTTCGGACCGTTGACGGTGGATTTGTCGTCGGGTACCGCAATCGACTTCAAAGAAAATGGTAACAGCTCCAGCCTGAGGTTGAAGAACAGGACCGCTTCAAGCCTCACAGTCTCCGTTCAATTGCTGGCATCGGAAACGCCGCCGGCCGGACAAACGGCGATCGCAGGGGAACCACCGTTGATTATTCGTGGTGCAGCCAATCCGACTAATGTGACCTTTGGTTATACGAATCTGCCGATCAACACCACGCGTTCGTGGACGTTGGCACCGCAGGGACAACCGGGGTCTGAACTCGAAGTAGTGTTTGGGTTAAATCGGGCCGCGATGTCTGCGAATCCGGGAACGCTCTTTGCGGGTATTTTGCGTTTTACGGATTCACTCGGCTATTCGCAGGTGGACGTTCCAGTCTCCGCAAAGGCAAGTTCCACGGCGGGACTTTGGGTCGGCCGGGCTTTGGCGACACAAGTAGGCGAGTATTTGAAGACCTACCAAACTGCCGGTAGCAGCCTTGCGATGACCAATGGGCACTATATTGCAACGGCCACTAATACTTCGATTGCTCCGACCGCCAAGCTATTTCCATTGCGGTTGATCGTTCATAATCCCGGTGCGGGATCCAACGCAGTGATGTTGCGGCAAGTGTTTTATGGACCGGATGCGTTTACCAATCTGGTGGTCGCAACGAAGCAGGATGCACTAAACCAGAACCTCTTGGGGCAATGCCGGCGCGTCACGGCAACTCATTTGCCATGGTCGGCAACGAATACCTTCTGGGGGATGAGCGGGCGATTGGGAAGTGCTTCCAATCTTACCGCCAGTGTAATGCTCGATTACAACGATCAGGCATCGAATCCGTTCCTGCACAGTTATCATCCGGATCACGACAACCTAAATACAACGTTCAAGACAGTCTTGGTGCCGGGAATGGAATCTTATTCTGTCCGGCGCGATATCACGCTGAGCGTGACTCCGCCTGCGAATGATTTTGCGAGTCAGATCGCCGGGACTCAATCCATTGAAGGCAACTATCTGGAGACCATTACCGTTCTTGGTTTGCCTCGTGCGGGAAATACAAATGACACCCGGACCTTTGAGGTTCGCGGTGTGTTTACGCTCAACCGCATCTCGGATGTTCCCACCCTCACTGTGGTGCCCTGATTAGATTCACTTTTTGATTTTAAAGCCATGAAACCTATGTCCGCTTCAAGCGATTTAACGGAAACCCAAGTAAATCATCTCTGCATGAAAACCATTGTTGCACTACTCAAACCGGTTGTTTTCTTCCTGTTGCTCTGCTTGTTCATGGCGGGCAGCACCGTTCAGGCGGCGGACGTCAATCCACCGGACCGTTTAACCTACCAGGGCTACCTCGTCGACGGCAACGGTCTCGCTCTCGCCACGAATGCGCCCAAGAATTACGACGTGATCTTTCGTGTCTACGACAACCAGAACGGCGGCGTTCTCAAGTGGTCGGAGCAACAAACCGTGACTGTCGACAAAGGTTATTTCAGTGTGCTCCTCGGGGAGGGCAGCCAGGTTGGAAGCGAACCGCACGCCTCTCTCGCGACAATCTTTTTCGCCAACGACGCTTCGGATCGATATGTCGGCATGACGGTCAAGGGGATTGGTGTGGCGGGTGCGGACGTCGATATCCTTCCGCGTCTCCGTATGCTGACGGCACCGTATGCTTATCTGGCCCGCAACGCCATCAATGCGAGCTACATGGTCAATACGAACAACAATCCGATTGTCCTCGTGACCGGCACCAACGTCAGCATCAACAAGGTCAACCCCAGTTCCGCGTTAGACGTGAATGGAACAGTCACCGCGACGGCTTTCTCAGGAAACGGCGCCAATTTAACAGCGATCAACGCCGCGAATTTAACAACGGGTGTTCTTGATGTGAATCGTGTTCCCAACCTTGACGCCGGCAAAATCACAACTGGCTCCCTGGACGTGAACCGAATTCCAAACCTCGATGCGGGCAAGATTACGGCTGGCTCTTTGGATGTGGCTCGTATTCCGAATTTGGACGCTGCGAAAATTACGACTGGAACGTTAAATAACAGCCGCCTTTCTACCGTAGTTGGCAGGACGGATGTTGCACAAACTTACACGGCCCGTCCTATCATGTCGGCGGGAATGACGCTGAATCAAAGTGGCAGTCTTTTTATTAGAGGCGATAACGACCCCAATCATGTTCTGCGTTATGCTGCTACTTATAACGGCATTTCGATGGATGGCCCCCTTCTGAATGGATGGGGCGGCGGGATTTTAGGTACCTCGGGAAGCGGTTTCGGTGAACTGGCGACTGTGATATGGAACTCCCTGGGTGTCACGATGCAGGGACAGGCAGCCTCAAATCCCAACGCGACGACCGCCCAACAAGCAGCACAACACCTTACGATTCAGGCGAGAGATATGCTGGGTACTGGCGTTCGTCTGACCTTGGGAATGACGCACGTCAACAACGTTGAATATGCGGGAATTATTCAGGCCTACAGCGGCCAGGGAGCGACGTATACGACACTGCGCCTGAATCCATTGGGCGGTTCGGTTTATTCCAACAGCGATCGCAACGCGAAGAAAGATTTCAGCGCGATCGAACCAAAGCAAATCCTCGAGAAACTCTCGGAAATGCCGGTGAGCAAATGGTCCTACAAAGGTGAGGACGGCATCTATCACATCGGCCCAATGGCACAGGATTTCAAAGCTGCATTTGATCTCGGTTCAGACGACCGCAGCATCGCCCTTCCGGACGGAGCGGGCGTGACGATGGCCGCGATCCAGGGACTTAACCAGGTTGTTAAAGAAAAAGACGGTGAAATTCAGGCTTTGAAAAAAGAAGTGGGTCAGCTGCAGGACATGAAGAAAGAATTGGAAGCCCTGCGCTCTCTCGTCGAATCCATGGCGAAAAAACAATCCGCTAACCAATAATAATCCTTGGTTAATAGGATTATGCGACGTTTCAAATTTTCTTTTTTATGAACCGGCTACATCGCCTGCTTTTTCTGGCAACCGTGATGGTGGGCAGTTCCACCGTTTCGTGGGCTACGGAAACCGTCCCGCTGGAATTTCGTCAGCCTCCGACGACGTTCAATTTTCAGTCGCAACGAGGCGTGCCGATCAGCGGCACGGTCAATACGAACATTGGATCTGATGGTCGCTTGCCGGCCGTCAACGAATCCGGGTCGGCCAATCCAGCAACCACAAACCAGTTTCGTGGATTCATGGGATTTGGCGCCATTGTTGCGCCAACGAACCGCCCGGCCATTAGTAATTCGACTATTCTGAAGAATGGAACGACGGCTTTTTCTCCCTCAGTCGTGACCGCCATGCAGTTGCCGGTCGCAAAGACGAATAACAACATCATTATGGTTCTGCGCCGGGCACAGGTCGGAGCTCCGTTCTTAAGCCGACAAGTGTCCTTCCTTTTTGGGAGTGTTATTCCTGTTCCATCAACCGATGAAAACGGGCTTTTGCTCACAAACATTCTTAAGGAGCAATACTGGTTTGCCGAACCTCACAGCACGAATGACCATACCAATGCGACTTACTATTGGAGTCCGCACGCGGAAAAAGTTTATGCCGTGCAGTCGGGGCAGATTAATATCACGTGGAAAAAAGTGGCTTCGACTACTACGGTTCCTTCTGACTACACTACCAACTCGGCCAACTACTCTCTCGAAGGTGGTAATTATTTCAGGTTGTACAAAACGACCTATGTTGTTTCGGGAAGCCCCGTAAAAACTCCGCGAAAAATGTATTGGACGGAGAAGACGTTCCAAAATGTCGGTAAAATCGTGACGATTCCTGTGGCGAGGATAGGCGACGTCAATATCGTCTATAACAACAGTTTCCCGCGTACGGTCGCCAAGGAATACTTTGCTCCCGGTCAATACATTCCTACGGAGGGCACTACCAATAATACTTTAGCAGAATTGCACACCCTTTGGTACGACCAACAGTTCGGTGCTTTACATGCGTATAATACGGAGGGGCGAGTTTTTGTTGAGCTTCTGGGCGACAATCGCGATGGCGGCTTGGCTCGGTATCAGTTGGGTTTTGAAATCGTCGACGTCTACAAACAGGTGAATCCCCAGGATGTGACGATTGAGCTTGGGGAGCGTGTGACCCCGCCGGTGGGTGGATCGATTGAAACCTTATCTCCCTCGCCCATTGTACAGGTGGGCGGTGGTGAATTTGCTTATTCACGCACTCTTTCCGGTAGTGGGCAAACTGAGCTTTATGCCACGGACGAGACGCAGAACATAAATGATTACATGGTGCATTGGATGGAAGCTGGTGTGGAAAACATCCGGTGGCCGTCCCTTTTCGCCCGTTATCATTTTGTCTGGCCCTCAGATCCTTCTGCTTACAGCCATTATGTCCGTCCCGTAGCTACCAATGAATTCGAAGCGTCCTTGACCGCAGTGACCTTGCCTACAGGTAACTTGCCGGTCATCGAATATCAGGATCCCTTCGATAAAGTGCGGGCGAAGCTAACGGCGGATTACAAGTTCTACACTTTCCTTGATACGACCGTGCCAGCACATCGAACCTTGCTGCGCTTTTCGTCTGGTGAAAATATTGCGTTTGAACGCGTCTTTTCCTGGCTGGACGTAAACCTTAAAACGACAAATTTTGCCAATACGGTTGTAACGAATCTTAGCGTCTGGAATCCGACAAACAACACGTTCAATTGGTCGAACCCATACATTCTACCCCGGATCGTGAACGATACCGTGAACGTTGGCCAACGAGTGGCGGCGCCTTTCAACGAAATTGGCGGATCGTTTCTCAGTCCAAATTATCTCGCGGGACATATTCGTCAGAGTGCAGGCGACTCTTTTAATCCGAGGGCCTATGTCGATCCATTGGCGAACAATTTTGCTTCCGCGAATTTGAGCGCGATCATTCCAGTCAACGCCATCCCCGGCTCCAATAAACTCGAGGTCTGGTGGTTCCGTGCAAACACTCCCAACCTTCAGCAAGGTTTCAAAACTGTTTATTGGCCGGCAGTTATTGGCCGTTACACGATTCAATGGCCAACGAGCCCGGAAATCGTGCTGGCCAGCAACAAGGGTGATGGTGGCACTAATCCATTGGTCTCGCTCGGCACCATTTATGCGCAGAATAATCCGAACCTGCCGGGCTATAATCCCAATGAAGAGCATGCGATTATGTCTGGTGGGACTGCATTCGCTTTGCGTGATGATCTGAACATTACCAATGCTGCAGGTTTCTCGTCGCTCCCGTATGTGCTTGTCGATTATACCGGAGCCGATGGCCGGCCGGCGATGGCTGCCTACAAGGTTCTTCGAGAAAAGCCATCGGAAGGCATACTTTTTGATTACGTTGTTAAAGCGGGAACACTCCTCCAACCGCCGATGCCATTGCCATTGATGGCAGGTCCGGTGGAAGGCAGTGGTGACTCCGCGATTAATTATAATTCAGAGTCAAGCCAGGCTGGCGGCGATCTGCCGGGAGCGTGGAATGATACTCGTGATGCCGATGGAACGTTTGGTCATTACAAGAAGTTTACCTATCGCGATCGGAAGCAAGGGTTCTGGGTGTATCGCGGGTTGCACAGCGGATTGCCGGCGTTGAAAGTCGGAGCTTACAATCAGACCACTGGGAGTTTCACCAACCTTCCTTCAGCGACAGCGGTCGCCGGGCAAACGTTCCGTTATTACGTTCATGCTTCGCAGGAATCTCAATATCTCAACCTGAGCTCCACAAACTTAACTGCGACGAATTTATCATGGCTTAGCATCGATGGGCTGTCGCTGACGGGGGTGCCTACCACTAATAATTTGGGAACAAACACCCTCCAGCTTGTTACCGCCAATCGTGTGGACGGAAGTCGAGTGACAAATAGTCTCACTATTCAGGTGGTCTCGAATGGCCTTCCTGTAATGCAGGCCTCGTTGCATGTGTTGAGCACGAACAATTACACTGGTGTCGTTGTCGATTTCACCAATCGTCCGCCGTTTCTGGCACAATCCCCGGTGTCGTCGAACAGCTTTACGATGCGGTTTTATTATAAGACCGAAGCGGGTTTCGACTGGCCGGGCGTGGCGAACCCGCCAGCGGTAGGAAGCATTGTGCCTTATCTCCGTCCGTTTAACGCAGCGAGCAATATATTTGTTGGTGATGGAACATCAAAAACGACTCCTTCCCTCGATATCGTTTATCGTCCAGTCTGGCCAATGCTGGATCCAAAGGACGAAAGGAAAGAGGTTCCGACGTTGCCTTATGGCCAAACGCTTACGGAACCAGTCAACGGAATGCCGGGCGTGCGCGATTTCAAGACCGCGAACATCCTCTATCAACAATCGATTGCTGCCAACATCACCAACGCGGTTGTCAGTGCCGTCCTTCACGATGCAACACGGGAGAAAGTTTCGGGTCTTGCTGCCCAAGGCTTGACCGCTGTCCCATCTGGTGTTCAGACCGATTATTATCAGGGCAAATATTATTTCCCGCAGTTGCCTCCGCATTTGGCGTCACGTTTCTATTTCGATCCGAATCGTGGGACGAACGGCAGTGTGGTGTTAAAGGGTGAATTCAAGGACGAACTCGTCGGTGAGAAATACATTTTGCTGAATGTATTGCGGGATACTGATCTCGCCGCCGTTAAAGCCCTCTGCCCTGCAGGTGATGCGAACTACACCAAGTGGACCAGTTTGATTGATGCTTTGGCCACGACGGTTGAGACGTTTTACGAAAATCCAGCCGCCCTGGGAACTTACATCGCCAACCCGGCGTTATCGGTAAATGTTGGTGTCGGAGACCTTGCCGTCGTCACGAACAATAATACCGCGGTGGATTCTTACGCCTTGAGCGCCACGGGGCCGGGCAGCGGTTATATCACTTTAATCGAAGCCAACGGAACCGCTTTTACGCAGTCTGGAGATCCGGTTTCGATGCATATTTTGAAAGTAGGCGGTTCTCTTTACAATGGTGAGTTGAAAGTTATTCCAGCTCCGAATCCGTTGAGCGAACAAGTTACCTTCCAACATACGGCGGACCTCGCCGGACGCTCGGCTGAATACGAATACCAATGGAAAATTGGTTCGCCGGTGGATGGATTGCCTCCCGTAACCGATGCGACGATGTCTCGCTATCTTTCCCTGACAAATGGTCTGGGTGCCATGCGATACACTTTGGGCGGTGCCGGTATACAGGCGCTCTCGGATAATTATGTGGTAATGCGTTATCGCCCGATCAGCACCAATCATCCTCTCTACAAAGCGGTGCCAACGGATAGCGATTGGTCTGGTTGGACATCTCCCCAACTCGCGGAAGGTTGGATTAAACGCGCCCTTGCCGGAATTAATCCTTTCAATCAACGCACCAGCGATTTGTTTAACAACCTGGTCAACACCGATGTCAGCATTGTGTCGCAGGCCGGCCATCGTTGGGAAGGGGACATTGCTCTCAATGCAGATACTTTAGATAGTCATGGTTTGATTGAAATTTACGAAACGATCTTGCGACGCGGCCGCTCGCTCAGCATCGAAGTGGGCTATAACTACGGACCGGCGAACGACGCTCTGCTTCTCGCGGCCGGTTATCTCAATGATCTATACATGATGTTGGGCAATGAGGCGTGGGCGGATGCGGCGAATCCGACCATCGGTCTCGGCACACAGAATCAAACGTACGGCGACATCTCCACCGCCTTGTTCCAATTCAAGGGACAGGTTCCTTCGTTACTTGAAGAAGAGTTGGCCCTGTTGCGCGGACGCGATGATTTTCTCCTCCCGGGCGTTCAAACGCCGCCGTTCTACAATCGGTTGGTTTGGAATTACACGCGCGGCATTGATTCCGGGGAAGTGATCTACGCCTTAAACAATAACATCCTGGACGAAAATAACGACGGTGTGGTGAATGCCGCTGACGCCGCCAAATTATTTCCGCAAGGCCACGGCGATGCGTACGGTCATTACCTAACCGCTTTGAAGGGCTACTACTCGCTCCTTCTGAATCCAAACTTCGATTGGGTTCCGCGAATTGAGGCGGTGACGGTTCTTGGCCAGCCGGTCTCCGTGGATTATCAGGACGAACGCAAATTCGCCGCTGCGGCAGTGGCGGTAGGCCGTGCCGGCCGTCAGATTTTTGATCTGACCTGGCGCAAGGATTTTCAAGCGGACCATACCCTTGGATGGGACTATATGAGCGCGACGCGCGTGAACCCTTCGCGCCAATTTGGAGATACAACGTCGACGAACAACTCCGTTCGTTATTGGGGCTTGGATCACTGGGCCGCGCGAACTGGTCAGGGAGCCTATCTCAACTGGGTGATTGGCAACGCCATTTTGCCAGCCGTGGATCCGAATCCAGCGCACGAAGGAATTCAGAAGGTTGATCGCACCACCGTTCCTGAACTTCAGGAACTTCCGCAAATTGAAGAAGAGTTGCAAACCGCCATGGACAATGCGGAAGGTGGATTGACCCCGCTCGGTCTTCCCGCTGGCGCTATCGCTTTCGATGTGAATCCAAACACGGTTGTTGGAACGGATAGTGGAACTCATTTCGAACAAATCTATGAGCGCACGAAGATCGCGCTGAAAAATGCGGTCGCCGCGTTTGATGATGCGAAAGACGTGACGCGCCTGATGCGTTCCGAACAGGATTCGCTGGCTGATTTCCGCGCTAACGTGGCGAAACAGGAGTTGGCGTTTAATAACGCCTTGATCGAACTATATGGTTCACCCTATCCCGATGATATGGGCGCGGGTAAAACATATAACCAGGATTACTCAGGTCCAGACTTGGTTCATTATGCCTACGTCAACCGTCCGGAATCGACGTTTGGTGACCTCTTGACGCCGCAGGAATCGACTACCTTCAAGGTCGATATCCAACAATTGCCAGCCGATTGGATTACGACGATGTATACGAACTTTGATTTCAATGTTCCGGCATCGGCAACTGCTTACGGGCAAGGCACCCACTATATCTCCTTTACGATTGGTCCTGATGGTTTTGCAGAAAAACCTGCCACCTGGACAGGCAAACGAGCATCACCCGGAAAAATTCAACAGGCAGCTTCTCGATTGATTTCGGCTCGGACGAAACTCCGTCAGGAATTGGGAGATGCGGAAGGTGCGAAGCAGGATTTGGACAAAGCGGCCATTGCTTTCACGACTCGCATGAATACAGCGAGTAACATTATCGCGTTCGGAAACGAGAGTGCGGATCTGGAACAATCGATTAATGAATCGCAGGCGGCTTTTGATAAAACGGCTGCCAACTATGACTCGGCATTGGCCGGACTCGATCTCGCGCAGGACATCGCTACGACCGGGACACCGGACACGTTAATCGCGGGTCTGGCTACCGGTGGTAACTTCGGCAAAATCGGCATCGGTCTTCTTGTTGGCGGGATTGGCGGGGGGAAAATTGCGCTCAATACCGCCAAAGCTCTTCAGTTTAGCAGCACCTCAGACACGATCCGAGGCGACCAACAACAGATGGTTGCCCTTGCCAAGAAAATTGCGGCCTATCAGTTCGAACAGGATTTGAAAGATGGCATCTTGGATTTGGTGGCTCAATTGGGAGAGGTTCAGGGCCATCTCGTGAATATCAATGAATGTTTGCGCTCGGTGGATGACGCAGAACGGGCCTACGACGCCGTGGTCGCGGAAGGTGATCGCATTCAACAGGAACGGCTAGCGTTCCGTCAGCGGGCTTCGGCGGTGATTCAGGGCTTCCGAACGCGTGACGCCGCGTTTCGTGTTTTCCGTAATGAAAAATTGGAACGATATAAGACCCTCTTCGATCTGTCGGCTCGCTACGCTTTCTTGTCGGCCAACGCTTATGATTATGAAACGGGACTTCTCAACACCTCCGAAGGACGCAGTTTCATCGCTCGCATCGTAAATTCGCGAGCACTCGGGGTTGTTCGCAATGGTGAACCGCAATACGCGGGGAGCGATACGGGTGATCCAGGTTTGTCGAGTGTTCTGGCAGAAATGAAAGCCGACTGGGATGTTCTCCGTGGTCGACTTGGCTTTAACAATCCGGATGCCTATGGCACGACGGCCTCTCTGCGCACTGAGAATTATCGCATTCTTCCTGGCACCAACGGATTGATTGCCTGGCAGGATCTCTTGCAGCACAGCAAACGCGATGACGTGATGGCGGATGAAGATGTTCGCCGTTACTGCATGCAGATTGCTCCAGTCAGCGGTACTGCGGTTCCTGGATTCATCTTTGAATTCAGCACCACGATTGCAAATGGTCTCAATATCTTCGGACGGGAACTCGCGGCGGGCGACCATGCCTTCAGTTCAAGTTCGTTTGCGACGAAGATTTTCGGCGTTGGCGTGGCGTTGGAAGGTTATCGCGGCATGGATAATCCCTCTGCGAACTCAGGCGTTACATCTTCGGGCGGAACTTCGCCGAGTGACCCGAATTCGTCCTATCTCGATCCGCTCGCCTTGTCGGCGACTCCCTACATTTATCTCATCCCGGTAGGTCTGGATGCCATGCGCAGTCCGCCGCTGGGTGATACTGCTGATATTCGCACGTGGACCGTGGATGACGTTTCCATTCCGTTGCCGTTTAATATTGGCGCTTCGGATTTCTCGACTAAATCGTTGTATACGTCGAGCGACTCATTGACCGAGCCTTTGTTCTCGGTTCGTAAACATCAGTCGTTTCGTCCGGTTTCCAGCGCTTCTTATTTCAGCACGAGCCTTTACGGTCCAACCGGCACGTTGCAACGGACGCAATACACCAACAACCGCCTCGTGGCGCGCTCTGTTTGGAATACCAAATGGAAGGTTGTTATCCCTGGTTACACTTTGCTCAATGATCCGAAGCAGGGGATGGATCGCTTTATCCAAACTGTCACCGACATGAAGGTTCATTTCGTGACGTATTCGTATTCTGGAAACTAAATATCCATGAGAACCCGAAAATTCACATCCGTCTGGCTGGCGGCCCTCGCTTTGGGCCTCGCGTTCTCCTGTCCGGAAACCGCGCAGTCGTTTCCCCCGGCTCCTCATCACATCATTTACGGAATGGTACGCGATGAGCAAGGCACTCCGCTTACCGGCACTTCCGCTCAAGTTATTCTTGAAACTCCGACTGGTAGTCAGATTCAAGGCAACCTGATCAGCGGCGAGCCGGGCATCAATTATCGTCTCACGGTCCCGATGGATTCCGGTTTAACCGCCGATGTCTACAAACCGACGGCTCTGACGCCTACCGCCGCCTTTCGTCTGAAGGTGCAAATTGGCACAAACACTTATCTGCCTTTGGAAATGACCGGGGACTTTTCCCATCTCGGACAACCGGCCCAAAGCACTCGCATTGATTTAACGTTGGGCGAAGATTCCGATCACGACGGCATTCCCGATGCCTGGGAACGCAAGCTCATCGCAATGCTCGGAGGCAACCTAACCCTCGCCGATATTCGCCCTGGCGATGACGCGGACCATGATGGCTTGAGCAATTACGCCGAGTACGTCGCCGGCACGTATGCTTACGATCCCGCCGACGGATTTAAGTTGAAGATCCTTGGCTATAACGCGGGAGCGCCAACGATGGAATTCCTGGCTATCCGGGGACATAATTATTCTGTCTATGGCTCCACCAATTTGACTTCATGGACCAGCGTTGGATTTAAAATTGAATCTGAAGGTGTTGATGCTCCAACGCGGCAGAACTATCAGGCGACCGATGTGCGCACCTTGCGCATTAACGCCGTGGTTCCCGCAACGAAGTATCAATTCTTCAAAGTGCAGGTACAGTAGTCACGAGAATGCCGCCTGCGGTGGAACCAGTTGAAACGCCTCTTTGGAAGAAGCCGTTCTTCCTGATCCTTGTCGCGGGTCTGACGATCTTACTTTTCGTTTTCCTCCCGCGACATAAGGAATCACAGCCCGCACTCCCTCAGTTGTCTCGAAACGAACTGGTTCTTCGCGACAATCGATTGTATCGCACCAACGACAATTCTCTCTTCACCGGTTACATGACCGAATTCTATCCGGAGGGTCCCTTGAAGGCGCGGACCGTGGTTTCGAACGGTGTTGTTGATGGCCTTTCGGAGGGTTGGCATACCAACGGTGTGTTGGAAGTACGCGAACATTTCACCAACGGCGTTTCGCATGGGTTGCGCGAGAAATGGTACGCGAGCGGGAAAAAATTATCCGAAGCCAACATTGTCGCCGGGAAACTCAACGGCCCGTTTCGTCGCTGGCATGAAAATGGCCGGGTCGCTGAAGAAATTGAAATGAAGGAGGGCCTTCCCGATGGGATCGCGCACTCCTATTTCCCGAGTGGCTTCATGCAAACAGAAGCGCGGCTCGATCACGGCAAGGTTGTGGAAACCAAATCGTGGCAGGACGGCGAGCACAAATAACTCTTTCCTTCATGAGGCGACAACTTCCCATGTGTTTCGCCAGCCTCATCGTTCTCTTACTGACGCATTCCATCTTGATGGCTGATGCTGTCGACGTTCACCCCGGCGTTCATTTGTTTGTCGACGATTTCCTGATTCAATCGGTCTCTAATGTCACCCGCAGGCCGACCGTGTTGAATCGAGAGGATTTATCCGCGCGGCCAATTCTTACTTCGACGGAGCATCACACGTTTCAACCGTTCTTTAGCGTGATTCGTGATCCGGGCAGCGGGAGGTTCCGTTTATGGTACGGAATTCCCACGGAAGATTTAAACACCGTTCGCTCACGGATTGCTTACACGGAGTCCACCGACGGCATTCATTGGACGAATCGCATACGCATTCTCGATGTCGGCCCCGTGCAATTCGGCGCCAGCGTGATCGACGAAGGTGCGGAATTCAACAATCCGCCGCAACGTTTTAAAGTCGCGTGGTATTTCGAAAAAGGTTTGAAGATCGCCACCTCCCGCGATGGTTTCGTGTGGCAGCCATTGAGTAACGATGTTCTGATTCAACATAATCATGACATCAACGGTATTTTCTGGGATTCCATTCGACAGCGTTACACCGCGATCCTTTCATTCCACACGACCGGCGATGCCTGGAAAGGAAATCGGCGCATCACGAAACAATCCGTCAGCAGCGATCTTCTCCGCTGGAGCGAACCTCGGACGATTCTCTCTCCCGACGCCGCGGATCCTGGTGAGACACAATTTTACGCGATGGATGGTTTTCTTCGACGCGGTGACTTGTTCATCGGAATGGTGAAAGTGTTGCGTGACGATCTGAAAGCGGACAACCCACCGCAACCTCCCGACGCCTATGGAATCGGGTTCACCACCATCGCCTTTACACGAAATGGACAAGATTGGACCCGCGAATGCTCTGCGTTTCTGGATCGCAATCCGATTCCAGGCTCATGGGACCATGCGCACGCGTGGATCGATGAACAGGTTCTCGTGGGTGATGAAGTTTATTTCTACTACGCCGGTTACAAGAGCGGTCATAAGGTGAATCGTTTTCAGGAGCGCCAGATTGGGCTCATCAAAATGAAACGCGATCGTTACGTGGGACGTGAGGCGATTGGCCTGGGCACACTGCGAACGCCACCGCTCAACCTCGCCGGGAAAAAATTATTACTGAACGCCAACGCAGCGCACGGCGAAATAAAAGTTCGGGCTCTCGACTCCAACGGAAAACCGATCACCGGCTTTCAATTCGAAACGTGCACCGCCGTCCACGACGATGCCGTAAAAATTCCGCTTCGCTGGAACACCGCGGAAAAACTTCCGAAACAGGTCACCCTCGAATTCCAGATCAAAGACGCCGTCCTTTACGGTTTCGAACTGGAGTGAGCGGCTTCTCAGCCAAAGAAAACAAATGTCTCCTTAGGGCGGGTGAGCCGGAGGATTGCACAAATCCAAACAAACGTTCTCGGTTAGTTGGGAGGTTATTTTTGTCGTAAAACTCTCCCCAAATCTGTCCAGATGACTTTTTT
>CBHTTJ010000096.1:0-21536 GCA_966095605.1 uncultured bacterium
TAATACGAATTTAAATCCTCCTTTGCGAATTTTTGCTGACCCGGTAAAGATTTTCCTTTAAAGTGAACCGTACGAGCCAACCATAAAGGGGTCAGTCCTTAGTATTTACACTGGAGTCATTGAGACCAGGAAGCGAGTTGGTAAGCGGAGGATGTTCCTGCTATTATTTGTTGCGGCGATTGGGTTGGCGAAGGTAGATTTTGAGCGGAACGATGTGTTTTAGTGTAAATACTAAGGACTGACCCCTTTACGTAGCAACGCGCCTCTTGGTTCGGAATGTAAACAGGATTATGTTTACGATTACACGGGCAGGAGGATCGCCCAGGTGATTTACACGAATGTATCCGGGACGTATACTGCCCTTGCCACCAATAAATTTATTTATTATGGATGGAATTTGGTGGCAGTTTTGGACGCGACCAATCGCGTTTTAAGAACCTTTTGTTGGGGATTGGATTTGAGTGGGACTCTCCAAGGGGCGGGCGGTGTGGGAGGCTTGCTTGCGGTGAAAGATTCTAGCGAAACATTGGCTACCAACTTTTTTTATGTTTATGATGGATATGGAAATGTGACGAGACTGGTTAATTCAAAGGACGGTAGCGAAGCTGCTGAATATGAATATGGCCCGTTTGGTGAATCGATTAGAGCTATTGGGCCCATGTCAAAGCAGAACCCTATACGGTTTTCGACGAAATATATAGATGACCAAATCGCTTTTGCTTACTATGGATATCGCAATTATGATGTGCCGACAGGTAGATGGTTTAGTAGGGATCCGATTGGGGAGAGCGGTGGAAAAAACCTGTACAGTTTCTCAGGAAATGACTCGCTCAATAAGTTTGATATCCTTGGACTGCAGCCTAACGTCAACATGCTCACGTTCGAACTGATCTTTCATTATATATACGGTGGAGGTGAGGATCTTAGAAAAACTGGAGGAGATTGGGCTGAATTTTTATCTTCTCATCCCTCTGTGAAAAATGCGTTAGATGCTCAATATAATTCATTTCGAAAAAAGGTAAGCTATTGCTGCGATTATCGAAGAAAACCTTATACAATCCGGAGTGATAGACCAATTATCCAAGACAATGATTTTCTAATTCTCACTCTCAATCAGGGACATGTATCTCAATCGGGGACTTACATTGTGGATTGTCGGTCAAAGACTATTACGTTTACCCCGGATGAAACTACTTACTGGGATGAGGTGATTTGGAAAAATAAGGGTTGGGTCGATCCTACATGGAATACATACCAAGGCTGGGATATTGTTCCAGGTTACCTATTTTCTTGGATAGGTTATGTCGGATCACTTACACCCGGCGGGGTAGCTGGAACGGCACCGACATTTGGGCAATATTATTTTCAAGTGAATTGGTTTGGGGGACGAAGCATCAAACGACCACTTTAATGAAGAAAAAAATTATTTTTATTTTATGCCTCATTGGGTGCCTGGCTTCAATTCTGTTGATTGTCAACATGCTACGTGGCGAGCCGCGAGTAGTAGATATGACGAAGAGCTTTAACGAATTGTTGGAACGATGGCGGATCAAGTTACCAATTCCGTACAAAGTGGCTCATTTCAAAGAAAGGCCGATTCCAAATAACGAATATGGCTCTATTTTATTTTATTATGATATTCAGATCGAGAAAAAGGATGTGGAGGCTTTGATCAACGATGAAAACCTGAGGGAAATGGGATGGCACGATGGAGACGGTCTATTGGAAGTGCGTCCCCCTATCGACTGGTGGAACACCTCGAGTTATGATAAGGCGTATAGGGGAAGCAAGACATCTAGCAACTCCTTAGAAGACATATACATCAACATTATCGTGAAATCAAATGACGCGCATATGTTTGTTGAAGCTTTGGAGACAAAAAAGTGATAGTAAAGGGATCGGATGGATTCCTAAAGGGGTCAGTCCTGAATGGCACTTAATTAACGCATGTCTTCGATGCGTTTTCTAACGCATTCCTTTGGAAAAACGAAGTTTTGTTACCTTAACTAAGCGCCATTCGGGTCAGTCCTTAGTATTTACACTGGAGTCATCGAGACTAGGAAGCGAGTTGGCAAGCGGATGATGCTCCTGCTATTATTTATTGCGGCGATTGAGTTAACGAAGGTGGATTTTGGGCGGAACGATGTGTTTTAGTGTAAATACTAGGGACTGACCCCTTTAGGAATCAAAAGACGAAATGAAGGATCGAAGGCAGCCTGGAAAAGACTTTGACCGTCGATGTAACTCAATTAGAAAAATTGAGGCAGATAACGTTTTGCCTGTTGACTCCCAGCACTAATGGGTGACCCATTTAATTGCAATACGTTTATTCGAAGTCTGGTAAGGAAATTTTTGAATCGAGATGCAATGGCTATTTCATCTCCCGGTTGGGAGTTTTACGTAGGGAACGCAGAGCCAAAAGACGTTCCTGATCCGGGCTATACGCCGGAGTTAACGTGGAAAAATTTATGAGACTGTTTTGCATTTTTTCTATCTTGATTTGTTTGGCGTTGGGTTGTTCACGGCCTCAAGAGGTCTCAAAGGTGACTTTGGCTTCGGCGACGACCAATCTACTTAGGTATGAACTGAAAAGCGGCGCGTCTTCATGCAGGATATATGCGTCTAGCGACTTACAGGCTTATGAGGCAGATAACCTTGTAGTAGATATCTACGTCAAAAATATTTGCGAAACAGAGTTGAGAGGTTCAATGGGCATCAAGCCTGACGGTAGACCGGGCTACTTTAAAGTTCCAATAGGCAAGGCAAAGTTGATTTATTCGGGGCGCCCAAAAGTTTTTTACGAAAACCCACTCTCACTGCATGGAGGGCCGCTCCGCCAGTTTGATTTCGAACTGCAGGTGCGATTTAATACAAATCTCGTTTTCGCCTCCCCTTGGCTTCTTGAAGTTGAGAAGGTTGAGTTGATGCCGTAAAAGGGGTCACCCATTAGTGCTGTGAGTCAACAGGCAAAACGTTATCTGCCTCAATTTTTCTAATTGAGTTACATCGACGGTCAAAGTTTTTTCCAGGCTGCCTTCGATCCTTCATTTCGTCTTTTGATTCCAGTTGCTTCATTTAAAGCAATCCGCTCAGTCACCCATCAGGTTCTAGCGCGGCCAATGCTTTTATTTAAAAGCGGTTTTTGCCGCGCCCATCCCACCGTTATCGCGGGACCAGAAAACGTTCAGTGCCGTGGCGTGTTGATGAAGTGTGGTTTTCCTCACACACCACTCGAAGAGCTTGCCCCTGTCTGCAGGTTTCGCTTCAATTAAACAAACGCCGTGAACAAAAAGTCGCTCATTAAGAAAATTATCGCTCAATTGATGGCTGAATTGGGCATTTATGCCAAGGCTGCCAACGCTTCCCGGGCCGAAGCGACCCACGAACAGAGCAAAGCAGAAAATAAATACGACACCCGTGGACTCGAAGCCTCGTATCTCGCTCGCGGACAGTCACGTCAGGCCGCTGAAATTCTCCAGGCGATTGAACAATTTGAAAAACTCGAGTTGAAGAAGTTCGGTCCAAAAGATCCGATTGACGTGGGAGCATTCGTTGAGGTGGAGGTGAAAGGCGAACGGTCGTTCTATTTTATCGGCCCTCGCGCGGGAGGGACCGAGGTGCAGCACGACAAAAAGGAAATTCTGGTGATCACGCCACAATCACCACTGGGACAACAGTTGGTGGGCAAGAAGCAAGGCGAACGGGTGAAGATTGAGATTGCGGGCGGAAAACAGGATTACCAGGTCGTATCGGTTTGCTGAGGACCGAGGCCGCTTCGAGCCTTCAGGTCGCGAAAAAGAAGTTCGATTTTACCTGTCGTAAAAAATCCCTGTTTAATTCTTTCGGGTGTCCGTTAAAGTTCGCTCATGAATCATTGGCTCGTGAAACAGGAACCCGAAGCGTACTCGTGGCAGGATTTCCTCAAGGACGGCAAGACAGCGTGGACAGGCGTCCGAAATTTTCAGGCGCGCAATAATCTACGAGCGATGAAGCGCGGGGATTTCGTTTTCTTTTATCACAGCGTGAGCGAGAAACAGGTCGTCGGCTTGGCGAAAGTGGAAAAAGAAGCTTATCCCGATACAACGGCGGAGGAGGGGGATTGGTCGTGTGTGGACATCGTGCCCGTCAAAACTTTGGTCTCGCCGGTTTCTTTGGAAGCAATCAAATCTGACAAAGTGTTGAAAGAGATTCCGCTCGTGAAACAATCCCGACTGTCAGTAACACCGCTGACCGATAGCCAGTTCAAACAACTGCTGAAGCTTGCCGGAACAAAACTCTAGCCACGAACTTATACCGGACGCGTGGGTTGGTGCCTAAAAAGGTCGGGGTTGCTCTTAAACATTTCGGCAACCTGCAGATAAGCGAGCGGTTTGATCAGGTAAGCATTCACTCCCAGGTCATAGGCGCGATTCATATCCGCCTGCAACGGGGAGGAACTTACCATAATGACAGGAATGCCTTTGCAGGTCTCGTCACTGCGCAGCCACTTCAAAACTTCCAGGCCGCTGCGCCGTGGCATTTTGATATCCATTAAGATTAAAGCCGGAAGAGGGAAAGCGCCGCGGTCGACAAATTTTCCTTTTCCCGACAGGTAATCAACCGCTTCATCGCCATGATTCGCCACCCGTAAATCGAGCGAGACATTCTCTTTTTTTAGCGTGCGTTGAAGCATGAACTGGTCGTCCCATTCATCTTCGACATGCAGGACTGTGGGTAGTGAATTCATTCTGGCTGAACAAGATACAGATAGTTTAGCTGGCTATTTTATCGTTAAGCGATTCTAAAAATGCGATGGAAAAGATGAAATATGGGGGCGTGAAACCCTGATATCACGCAACTTACAAGCGAACCTTCCGATGTCAAATTTCCCACTTTGAGCAAAGAAAGACCGACGTCGCTTTGGGGCAACGTCGGTAACGAGGTGTTCGGTGTAAAGAGTCAATCAGGCTGCAACCAGTTTGGCGCCTTGTTCCCATTGAATGGCGTAGTGAACCAATTCGGTGGCACTTTCCAGGTTCATCTTCTCTTTGATGTGGGCGCGATGCGATTCAATCGTTTTCACGCTAAGGCTTAAACGTTGCGCAATTTCACGCGTGCCATGGCCATTGCCAATCAGCGAAAAGACTTCGAGTTCGCGATCGCTCAAGAGATCCACGGGAGAGGTGGCTGCGTCGCCGCGACCATGGGCAAAATTGCTCAGCAACTTGGCTCCATAGCGTTCGCTTACAGAAACTTCGCCGTTCAAGACTTTGCGCAAGGCAGTGAGCACTTTTTCAGGGGGTTCCTGTTTCATGATGTATCCCGAAGCGCCGGCCTTCAACGCGCGAGAGGCGTAGATGTTTTCGTCGTGCATGGAGAGCATGAGGATCTTTACATGCGGAAAGACTGTTTTGATATCTTTGGCCGCTTCAATGCCGCTGCTTCCTTTCAGGGAAACATCCAGGACGACAGCATCCGGTTTCGCCTGTTGGACAATGGAGATGGCTTTCTTGGTTTCGTCGGTTTCTCCAACCACTTCAAAGTCAGGCTGTTCATTGATGAGCTGAACCAGTCCTTGACGGAGAATGGGATGGTCGTCGATTACCACGATGCGAAATATGTTTTTCTTGAGGCTCATAAATTGTGAAGAACAGTGTTCCAAAGAGCGCCTCTAAACAGCAACCTGACGGTTGATTGCGCCAAATGCCCGGGGACGAGAAGGGGCGAAACTGAGGGGAATCAGGAGGCGACTCCGTACGAATACGTAAAAGCCTTTTTTCCCCCTAATGGGGGAGTATCAGGGGGAAAGCGCCTCTTCTACTTCGTTTCTCGTCGCGCGAGCACGGCACCGCCGAGGATTCCCGCATCGTCGCCGACTTTGCTCGCGACAATTTCAATCCCTTTTGCCGTCCCGCTCATGGCGAAGTCGTGGGCCACTTCAATAATGATGGGGAGCATTTCATCTTCGAGTGCATCAATGACTCCTCCTCCGAGCACAACAATTTCAGGATTGAAAATATTGATCAGATTCCCGATGGCGATGCCGATATATTCCGCGGCGTCCTCAATTACCCTGTCGACAAACTTGTCGCCTTTTCGAATGGCCTTGCGCAAATCGCCGCTGCGCAGATCTTTCAAATCTTCGCCAAGCATTTCCGTGAGAATGGTTTTTTGTCCTCCTTTGACTGCGGCCTCAATGCGTTTGAAAATCGCGGTGCGACTCGCGAGCGCTTCCAGGCAGCCTTTATTTCCACAGCCGCATTTAGGCCCGTCGATTTGCAGGACCATGTGCCCGATCTCGCCCGCGGTGTGATTGAATCCGTGAAACATTTCTCCATTGATGATAATGCCGCCGCCAATGCCAGTGCCGACAAAGATGCCAATGACATTGCGTGGTTTCGATTTCAGTTCGGTTTCGTAAACGCCGAGAGTGCAGCCATTGCAATCGTTTTCGAGAAACACCGGGACACCCAGATCCTTTTCCAATTCCTTCTTCAGAGGGACGTTCTCCCACCTCAGGTTGGGCGCAAAAATGATGTGACCCGTGTCGCGATCAACGGCCCCCGGAGCCCCAATGCCGACGGCGCGAATATTTTCCAGTTTCAAATCGCATTCATCCACCGCGTCGCGGACACAGCGAGAGATGCGTTCGATCACGGCATTAACACCGCGATCAGCTTTGGTGCTGGTTTTGCAACGACCGAGGCATTTTAAATTTTTATCGAATATTCCTGCCAGGATTTTGGTACCTCCGAAATCCACCCCAACATAATATTCGGCTTTGTTGGATAACTCGGGCATAATTTTCAGGCGGTAAGCACGCTTCGCATCTTCTTTTTGATCTCTGCGTTGATTTCCTCCGGTGAACGATGGCCATCAATGGTCGTGAAACCGTAGGTCCCTTGCAGACGTTTGTATTCCTTCGCCACCAGGGCCTGGTATTTGGTGAAGGAATCGAACATATCACGAGAGAGTCCAAGATCCATTCCGCTTTCCCAATAATCAAGGGCGTGATTTTTGGAAAACGTTCGCTGCACCAATTCTTCCGGAGAAACATTCAGGTAAAAAACAACATCGGGAACAAGGGCGATGCCATAAACGTTCTTCACCCACTCCTCATCCATGCCACGAACAATATCACGGACCATCAAGGTATAAATGTAACGATCCGCCAATACCATCACACCCGCTTTAAGTGCAGGAAGGATGATGTTCTCGAGTTGATCCGCAAAATCCGTCGCATAAAAGAGGCTCAACGTCGTATGGCTAAGAATGTTGCCTTGCTTGGCCTTTTCGAGTTCTTCGCTGACGAGGGTGGAACGTTTTAATCCCACCTGGACGGTCATATGGCCTTCCTGTTCGAGCCATTCAACGAGCTTAATGATTTGGGTGGATCGACCGGAGCCGTCTGGTCCTTCGACCACGATGAGTTTTCCACCCAGTCGATTCAAATCGATCCCGGGGATGCCGTGACCATAAAAACGTCGTGGCTTCAACGAAGGAGCAACAATGGTGCGAGAGTGAGATTTTTGGGCTTTCTTCATAACTGCACCTTCCTTGCGGCAAAGTTGGAAAGATCGATCTTCGACGAGACAAGATCACGCATGACCGATTGTTGCGGTTCAATGGCCTGGTTCGCGTCCATGACCAGAAAATTGAATTCCGTGCTCATGGCGAGATACTGCTCCAGGATTCTTCCCTGGAAAATGCGGAAGCTTTCGTATGGATCGCTGGAAATGCGCAAATCCATGCCCGCTTCGAAATATTTCAATTGCGGACGATTTTCTAAAATGCGTTGGAGCGAGACCTCGAGATTCGCCCTGAAGAAGAACGTTAAATCGGGCAGGGCGGCGAAACTATACAGTCCGCGAACCCATTCCGGCGGACATCCACGCACCGTATCCCGTGCGAAGGCAGTGAATACATAGCGATCGCAAAGGACGATGTATCCTGCCCGTAATAGCGGCAGTAATTGACGTTCGTAACGATCAGCGAAGTCAGTGGCGTGAATCAGGCTGAACGTTGTAGGGGAAAGAAGTTCGCGCTTTTTCCCCTTGCTCGTCGCCGCCTTCACGATTTCGGAGGAATTCCATTCGCTGAAAAACACTTTGCACCCCTGGACTTCAAGCCAGCGTTTCAGCAGGTAAATCTGCGTAGACTTGCCAGAACCGTCGATACCTTCGACGGCGATGAGTCTTCCGGGAAAATTTAATTGAGCGAAGGTCTTCATCATTTAAAAGGACTCTTGGAAAGCTTTACACGGGGGTACCGCGTTTTTGCCATTGGTTTGCGTGAAGGTTCCTCCGACGCATTCAATGCTGCCGCAATGAACTCGGATTGGCTGCGTCTGGTCGTTGTACCTTTTTTAACGGGTCGACTATAAGTGCCATCTTCCTTCAGGACATTTGCTTTGACGTTATCCGCCAGGGAAATATCCAAAAGCGCTGACTTAATGCGTTCCCGTACATTGCCGTCTTCAATCGGGAAAACGAATTCGATACGACGGAAGAAGTTGCGTGGCATCCAATCCGCGCTGCCAACAAAGATTTCCGGCTGACAGGCATTTTCAAAGTAGAAGATGCGGCTGTGCTCGAGAAATCGATCAACGATACTGCGCACCTGGATGTTTTCGCTGATTCCCGACACTTGTGGGCGAAGGCAACAAATGCCGCGGACGATAAGATCAATTTTGACGCCCGCCTGCGAAGCGCGATAAAGCGCTTCGATAATTTTTTGGTCCACGAGGGAATTCATCTTTGCAATGACCCGGGCGGGAAGTCCTTTCCGTGCGTTATCCGCTTCACGATTGATCAAAGCAATCATGCGTTCATGCAATTGAAAGGGCGCCACGAGAATTCTCTTCGTTTCCTGGAATTGACAAATTCCCGTCAGGAGGTTGAACAAATTGGTGGCGTCTTCACCGAACGCAGGCCGGCACGTAAACAAACCAAGATCAGTGTAAAGGCGTGCCGTCGTGGGATTGTAGTTGCCCGTGCTCATGTGCACATAACGACGGATCATGTCGTCGTCTTTGCGCACGACCAGGCACATTTTTCCGTGGATTTTGTAGCCAACAAGTCCATACACAACGTGAACACCGGCTTCCTCCAATTTTCGCGCCCATTGAATATTGTTGGCTTCATCAAAGCGGGCACGTAATTCAACCACGGCCGTGACTTGTTTTCCGTTGTTCACGGCTTTCATGAGAGCGCCAATAATGCGCGTGTCCCCGCCGGTGCGATACAGTGTTTGTTTAATGGCGAGGACTTTCGGATCTGCCGCCGCGAGTTCGAGGAAGTCCACAACACTGCTGAAATTTTCAAAAGGGTGATGCAGTAGAATGTCTCGTTCCCGAATGGCTGCAAACAAATCGGACTCGCCTCGTAACACCGGGGATATCGGTGCGACAAAGGGCGGATCTCGCAGCTCCGGCGAATGGTCTCCCTCGTATATCGCCATTAACCGCGTCGGATTCAACGGACCATCGATAATGTACAAATCATCTTCCGTCAGACGGAGAGTGCCCAGGAGAGCATCGCGAATCATCTGCGGACAATCCTTGTCGACCTCAAGTCGTACGGCGTCTCCTTTGCGGCGATTGTGCAATTCGTTTTCCACTGCCTTGAGAAGATTTGCTGCTTCTTCTTCGTCAATGTAGAGCTCGCTGTTACGGGTGACGCGGAAATGCCAGTAGCCAAGGATCTTTGTCCCAGGAAAGAGATCGCCAAGAAAGCTGCCGATGACCGGGCCAAGGTGGATATATTCCTGTTCCCCATCAAAACGCGGTAACTTGACGAGACGGGGAAGAACGCGAGGAACCTGAACGATCGCCAGATGTTTTAGCGGATCGCCCGCTTTGGCCAATTCCAGTTGAACGATGATGTTCAACGATTTATTTAAAAGCTGTGGGAATGGATGCGCAGGATCAATCGCGAGCGGGGTCAAAACGGGACGAATCTGCGTGAGGTAAAAATTCTCGAGCCATTTCCGATCGGAAGGATTCAGCTTTTCGACCTCCAGGAACCGGATGCCATTTTCGGCAAGGGCCGGACGTAGCTGTTCCCGCCAACATCGGTACTGTTGTTCCACCATGCGTCGAACACGTTTGGTTACAACGCGAAATGCCTCGGTGGCCGTCAATCCGTCAATGCTGCGCTCGACAACATCGCTTTCAATTTGCTGTTTCAACCCGGCGACCCGAACTTCAAAGAATTCATCAAGATTTGAACTCGTAATGCAGAAAAACTTGATCCTTTCCAAGAGGGGATTCTTTTCGTCCAGAGCTTCGTTCAGAACACGTTGGTTGAATTCCAGCCAGCTTAGTTCGCGGTTGATGAAATGGCCCGGGGCAAACGTTTTACTTGCTGGTGGCATACGCTCTTGTACGGACTTTAACGGTAGATTGGTAAAATGCGAGTTACGATTGTGTGACAGGTTTTTATGTAGACAATTTTCATCGGCTGGCCGAATTGATCAAGTGGGGAGCCGTCCTATGTTTCCCTTGGCATGGTTGATTATGAACGCATCGAAGCTCTCGACAAAGATACGGGTAATGTAAACGTCATTATCGAAACGCCCAAAGGCTCGCGGAATAAATATAAATTCGATGAGGATCTCCGGATTTTTAAGCTGAGCAAAGTGCTACCTGCTGGAGCCGTGTTTCCTTTCGATTTCGGTTTTGTTCCTTCAACACTGGCCCCTGACGGAGATCCGTTGGACATTTTGGTTTTGATGGACGAACCGGCATTTCCCGGATGTCTCATCGAGGTGCGCTTGTTGGGGGTGATTAAAGCGAAGCAAAAACCGATGCACGAAAAATGGCGACGGAACGATCGGCTGATCGGAGTCTTTTATAAATCCAAGAGTGATGCCGCCTACCGCAATCTTTCAGACCTGGGTGAAAATCTTTTGGATGAAATGGAATGGTTTTTCACCAGTTACCACAAAAGCGTCGGAAATATTTTCCAACCCCTGAAGCGAGAGGGAGTCGCCAGCGCCAAAAAGCTGTTAAAGGAAGCAATGCAGCGTTTTAAAGGGCGGGAAGCTTAATGCAAGTTGTCCAACGCTTCTAAAATTTCCAGACGAACGTTATCCGCAACATCGCGATCTTTGTCTGCGCTCCAATAAATTTGCCCGACCGACGTCATGGGGGCGGTAACACGCTCCGCAGCGGTGTTTAACAAATGCAGCGCAGAAGTAAGTTTTTCATTCTTAATTCCGTTCTTCTCCAGCGTTTCAATGCGATCACGTAAGATCCGAAGATATTCATAATCCTCGATGCCTTCGCGGATTGCTTCCATGTGTTTACCGGCGGTGACGGTTTCCGAATCCAGGAAGAGGGGAGTGAATGCTCCGGCGCTGGTGAGATATTCGTTCCAGGAAGAAGCACCGTTGGAATCGCCAAAGGCCCAAAAGCCGGCACCTTCGGCACCGTGTTTCCAACAGAACCATTGTTGCATGCGATGGTAACTGTAGGGATCCAATAATTTTCCCGGACCATGACAGGAGTAGAACCAGAGCCGCCGACCAGAATCGCGTTGCTTAAGATAAAAATTCAAGTATTTCGAACCATGTTCGATGCACATTGGCAAATTCGGGCACAAGATATGGCTCAGTTCATACATTTGAGGATTGCCTTTCCATGGACCGTTCCAGATCGGATCTTCAAAGATCGGGAATCCTCGATTTGCTGCGCGGATGACTTTTGCGTATTCGATGACAATTTTATCGTGTTGCGCTTCACGTGGTTCATCAACGAGGAGAAGTCCGACCTGGGTGGGTGAGATCTGCAGCTGTTGCAATTCATCGGCCCACCAGTTGATCCAGGTGGTGAGTGCCGTATGAAATGCCGGTGTTCCCATGGGAAAACCAGCAAAGGTTTCGGTCACGCTTGAGAAGACAAAGTAGTTACGCGAACCTGGCCAGAGTTTGACCCATTCGCGGAAATTCGAGGAGTCAGGGGCCACCGTCATTTTCCCTGTGGTGTCATATTTGCCGGTCGGCATGACGGAGGTTTGCGCCCAGGGCGTATCAACGTAATGTTCTCGCAAATGTCGGATCAGTTGCAGTCGGTTTTTCGGTGTAACCTGGTAGACATGATCGGAGTCGGTGTAGTCCCAGCCGCCGAGATGCAAAGTGGGTTGGTCTGGAAAATCAATGGGATAGATTTTTATCCGCAGGGGAATAGTTGTTTTCCGAAAAGCGGAATTCTTTATGACAACGCGACCACTGTAATCCCCCGGCATTAAATCTTTCGAATGAACGGTCAGCCAGATTTGCCGTGTCATTCCCGAAGGAATTTCAATATGCACGGTGTTCCCGCTTCTTTTGACTTCGGGCAGAGCGGCTGCAACGGGAACCCCCGAGATCGTGTCGGTGAAGGGAACCTCGTGAACTGTGATAGCTTTGAAGAGGCTTGGGGGAAGTCCTTCAAAAGTAAGTTTTAAAAACGCTGCGTTTTTTTCGGCGTTACTGACGTTGAAAGCCGCGCTGCGAAATTCGTTTTTCATCATTCGAATGTCGAGCGTAGGATTCTCTTTTAGGGGCGACGCTGTGGGACCAAGCATATCCCACTTGCGCGCGGGCCAGGCAACGACACCTTTTATTCCTTGCTTCCGCCAGGTGACGGCTTGCCATTGAAAAATCCTTTGGTGCGTCTCGTTGAGGGGGAGAATCGTTGTGAACGTCGTCGCGTCTTTGATTCGGGTGGAAGGGATTTCTGCCGCAAGCTTTTGGATTTCAGTGTTGAGTTTGAGGTGTTCCGTTTTGCTCAGGGGCAAATGGAACAGGTTGTCTCGAATAGTCGTGAAATCCGCACTTAAGCGACGATGCATCAAAGAATCCAGCCTTGTCGCGGGTGTAATTTTTGGAATAGCCGTTTTAATCGGACCGGAGAGAGGCTTCTTCAGCCATTCATCCTCGCCCCGGAATATTTCGATTTCATCAGCGAAGACATAGGATTCCGTGGGAACCACAATCACGCGAACATAACGGCCGTGCGTTTGCAAATCGTGCGTTTCAAAACGATGACTTTTGTTTTCAGAAACGGAAGGAGGGAGGGACTGCTTTGCGCTTAAGGAAACTAATTCACCCGCGACGTGCCACGCCTTCTTGTCATCACTTACCCAAATAAGGATTTCAGCTGGCCAACTGACGCCGGAAACGGACGCCGCCGCTGTGCTGAAAGAAACACCGGCGATAGGTTGGTTCGTTTGGAGGTCGATCGTGATAACAACGGGGGAATGACCGGCCCAGCCGACGCAACCGGCTTGAGTCCAAAACAACCCGGTCACCCTTTGGTTGTCAGTGAGTTGGTTGAAATCACCGGAGTCAGTGCAGTATTGATAATTCGGCGCCGGTTCGAGTTGATACGATTTTCCGAGTGCAATGTTTTTGAGAGAAGCCGTGCCGACGAGCGGGAAAGTCGTGCCGAAAAAGATAAGAATCCAACCAAAGAGTTTGTGCATGGTGAACGGGGTTTCTGACGAAGCAGAAGTTCCCGGCATTCATGCGCTTTGCTCGCGAAGACGTTGTGAATTACTCTGCTGTCAAAGCCGCCCGTTCGTCCTCGAGAGCGCCGGTCTTTTCCAGGAAATAATCATAGCCACCCACATACGACGTGATCTTGCCTGCGTTAACATGCAAGACCTTGGTCGCAAGGTGACGAATGAAATGCACGTCGTGGGAAATGAAGACCAATGTGCCTTCGTAACGTTCCAAAGCCATCGTCAGGGACTCGACGGTATGAATGTCGAGATGTGTCGTGGGTTCGTCCATCAGCAAAAGGTTTGGCGGATCGACGAGGAACTTGATCAGATTTAACCGCGTCTTTTCACCGCCGCTCAGCACGGACGTCTTTTTGAAAATTTCGTCCTTGCGAAAAAGAAACGAACCCAGGATTCCACGGGCTTCGTCTTCGCGCATCAATGGAGCACTGGTCAAAACTTCATCGAGGACACTCTTATCAGGATCGAGGGTCGCGGCGCGGTGTTGACTGAAATAACCGATCTTCGCGTTATGGCCGAGGTCCCGTTCGCCTTGTTGGAATTCAACCACACCAGCCAGAATTTTCAGCAAGGTTGACTTGCCGGCGCCGTTTGGTCCAACGAGAACCGTTCGTTCCCCGCGCTCAATCGTCAGGTCCAGATTTTCGTAAACTTTATGTGTCCCATACGACATATGGATGCCGTGCAGCGAAATAGCGCGCTGACCGCCACGCGGTGGCTGCGGAATCTGGAAGCGAAATGGTTTTCGCGGGGGCGTCGGCTTTTCAAGCAACTCCATGCGCTCGATTTGCTTCAGCTTGCTCATGGCTTGAGAAGCTTTGGAAGCAACGGAACGGAAACGGTCGGCGAACTCCTGTAACTGCTGGATTTCTTTCTGCTGATTCTTATACGCCGCCACTTGTTGTTCGTAGCGTTCTTCACGCTGGCGAAGGAAGTCCGTGTAGTTTCCGGTATAGGCGACGAGCTTCCTGTCCGAAATCTCATGCACCTGCGTGATGATTTCGTCCATGAACTGGCGATCGTGGGAAATTAAAAGGACCGCGCCCGAATAATTTTTTAAATACCGCTGCAACCACAACAATGAAAGCAGGTCGAGGTGGTTCGTCGGTTCGTCCAGAAGCAATAAGTCTGGCTCCATGACGAGAAGGCGGGCGAGACGCGCGCGCATGATCCATCCACCACTCATTTCGCGAGCTTTACGGTTGAGATCTGATTCCCGGTAACCGAGACCGCGCAACATTTTCTTCGCCTTGGTTTCAACCTGTGGATCGTTCAAGGCGTCGTGTTTGGCGTGCGCTTCAAAATATTCAGGACTCGAAACGTCTCCGGCCGCTTCCAATTCATGGAGCCGTTTTTCCAGTTTGGGCAATTCATCAACACGACCGGTTGCGACTTCCAGGACCGTTTCGTCGCCTTGCGCTTCGCCTTCCTGCGGCAGATAGCCAACCATCGTCCATTGATCGCGTTCCACGACGCCGGCATCTGGCTCCCTTTGTTTTAGAATAATGGAGAAAAGCGTCGATTTCCCGGCGCCGTTTGGACCGACGAGAGCAACGCGGTCGCCGTGGTTGACCTGAAGCGAGGCGTTTTCAAACAGCACTCGATCTCCCATGGCCATTTTCAGATCACGAATAGTAAGCATGTCGCAGTAATTGGAAATTGATCCTGGTGCAGAAGACGGAACATCGGTCTAACACCGCGCGGAGAGCTTATTCAGGAAACCTCATCCGTCAATGGTGCATTCAGTTATGTCCAGGGTAATAATTTTCTTTTCGCCCAATAAATGGGAGCTGGTTCTGCGATCTTCTGCAAAACCGCGAAGGTTCCTGGGTCGATTTTAACCGAACTCGCCTTGAGATTGGACTGAAGATGTTGCGTTGTGGCGGCTCCGCTGAGGACGATATCGACAAAAGGTTGTGCAAGACAGGCTGCCAATGCCAAAGCATCCACGGTGCAATTCAATCGGGATGATTCTTCCTTCAACCATTTCAACCGTTCGCAAAACTCCGGTTGGTGATTTCGTTCTGTTAGACGTCCATTGGCCAGGGCTTCCTTGATGGTGACCGTTATTCCGGATTGATGTGCATTCGAAAGGGCAGGGCCGACGGAAGGCTCAAGCAGGTTCCAGGTCGCCTGGACGACGTCAAAAAGACGAACGCCATCGATAAAAACTTCTTGAGCGCGTTGCAACGTTTTCGCCTGCTCAGCACCGGTGAGAGTTAGACCGATGCGAACGCCTTTGCTTTTGAGATGAGCCAGTTCTTTAAGCACGCTGGTATCTTCGAGCACCCCGGTCTCGAGCGTCGTGGAATGAATCTGGTAGATGTCAAGATAGTCGCCGAGGATTTCGTCGCTTTCACGCCATTGTCTTTGAAGAACAGCAAGCGAATGATCTTTTACCTCGTGAGTTTCTGCGTTCACTTTCCACCCCGCTGTGTAGGTGTAGCCCCATTTTGAAGCCACCGTAATCTCAGCGTGTGGAATGTTTCGGCTCCGCAACCAGGTGCCGAGAAACTTTTCACCGGCGCCATAAGACCGCGCGGTGTCAAAATAACGAACTCCCGCTTTCCATGCAGCGTCCATTACCTCGTGGGCATGACGTTCCATGGCAGCCTGGTCATAATTCCGGTTTAAATCATCCGCATGACCGAGAGTCATGTAGCCCGGGCGGCCCAATGCCGCCATTCCCAGACCAAGACGAGAAGAAACCTTCGCTTTGCCGAGGGTGTGAGGGGTGTGAGTAGGTTGCATGTCAGAAAACAAAAAGCGGCGACCTTTCGATCGCCGCTTCGAATTCAGTCTCAATCATCAACTCGGGCTCGGCAGTGCTCCGGTTGGCGGCGCGCTTTGTTTGAAGACCAGCTTGCCGTTTTCCGCAGTGACCTGCACCGGTTCGCCGTCGTGCAGGCTGGCCTTGAGAATTTCCTCGGCCAGCGGATCTTCCAGGTAACGTTCCACTGCCCGGCGCATTGGACGAGCACCGTAAGTCGGATCGTAACCTTTTTCGACGAGCAGGTCTTTGGCCTTGTCGTCCAGGACCAGCTTCAGATTCTTGTTCTTCAGACGGTCCATGACTTTGCTGATTTCCAGATCGAGAATCTGGATCAAGTCCGGCTTTGTCATCGAGCGGAAGACAATGATGTCATCCAAACGATTCAGGAACTCAGGGCGGAACGCGCGCTTCGCTTCTTCGAGAATCTTCTCGCGCATCCGGTCATAAGTGGATTCATCCGAAATCGGAGAGAAACCCATCGAGCTTTGTTTCTTGATGGTTTCTGCGCCGACGTTCGACGTGAGCAGGATAATCGTGTTCCGGAAATTCACCACACGACCAATATTGTCGGTGAGCTTTCCTTCTTCGAGAATCTGCAAAAGCATGTTCATTACGTCCGGGTGTGCTTTTTCGATTTCGTCGAAGAGCACGACAGAGTAGGGGCGACGACGCACCTGTTCGGTGAGTTGACCGCCTTCTTCGTAACCAACATATCCTGGCGGCGAACCGACCATGCGGGATACGTTATGACGTTCCATGTATTCGCTCATATCAAGTTGAATGAGCGCTTTCGGATCGCCGAATAAAACTTCCGCGAGTGTCTTCGCGAGCAAGGTCTTGCCCACGCCGGTTGGTCCGAGCAAAGCGAACGTGCCGATCGGACGGCGCGGATCTTTAAGGTCGGCGCGGGAACGACGCAGGGCGCGGCACATCGCCGACACGGCTTCGTTCTGGCCGATGACGACATGGCCCATTTCTTTTTCGAGCGCCAACAAGCGTTCTGCTTCGCCTTGTTCCATGCGCTTGAGCGGAATGCCGGTCCACTTCGCCACGACCTGAAGAATGTCTTCTTCGTCGACCTTTACGCGTTTTTCTTCGCGCGAGTTCTTCCACGAATTCAAAACAGATTCCAACTTGTCCTTGGCCTGTTTTTCCTTGTCACGCATCGACGCAGCACCTTCGAAGTCCTGGTCTTTGATCGCCTTCTCTTTCTCTGTCTTGATGCGTTCGATATCCGCTTCAAGATCTTTCACTTCAGGAGGGCGAGTCATCGCGCCGATACGCGCGCGCGAACCGGCTTCGTCCATGAGGTCGATCGCCTTGTCCGGGAGATAACGATCGGTAATATAACGATCGGAATATTTCACCGCGGCTTCGACAGCAGCATCCGTGATGTCGGCTTTATGATGTTCTTCGTATTTGCCACGAAGACCTTTGAGAATCTGAATCGCTTCGTCGACTGACGGCGCATCGACTTTCACCGATTGGAAACGGCGTTCGAGCGCTGCGTCTTTTTCGATGTATTTACGATATTCGTTCAACGTCGTTGCGCCGATACATTGCATCTCGCCACGGCTCAGCGCGGGTTTGATGATGTTGGAGGCATCCATTGTTCCTTCCGCCGAACCGGCGCCAACGATGGTGTGCAACTCGTCAATGAAAAGAATCACGTTCTTGGCGCGACGAATTTCGTCCATCACCGCCTTGATACGTTCCTCAAATTGTCCGCGATATTTTGTGCCGGCAACCATCAACGCGAGGTCGAGGGTAATCACGCGTTTTTCGCGCAAGATTTCTGGAACATTGCCTTTCGCGATTTCCTGGGCGAGACCTTCAACAATGGCAGTCTTGCCGACACCCGCTTCACCGAGGAGAACTGGATTGTTCTTCGTGCGGCGGCAAAGGATCTGGATCACGCGTTCGATCTCATTCTTACGACCAATCACCGGATCCATCTCGCCTTTGCGGGCAATTTCCGTGAGGTCACGACCGAAAGCTTTCAGGGCAGGGGTCTTGACGTCGCCTTTCTTCTCCGGCTTCTCAGGTGCTGGACCTTCGCCTCCGGCCGGAGCTGCGCCGCCACCTTCTTCGCCTTGTGCGGCAAAGTTCGGGTCGAGTTCCTTCAAAATTTCCTGGCGCGTCTGTTCGATATCAACGTCGAGATTCTTCAACACGCGAGCGGCGACGCCATCACCTTCGCGGAGCAGGCCTAATAAGATATGCTCAGTGCCGACATAGGTATGGTTCAATGCCTTGGCTTCCTTGGCCGCAAGAGCGAGAACTTTCTTCACGCGGGGCGTGTAAGGGATATTCCCGATCATTTTTTGATCAGGACCAGTACCGACCTGCTTCTCGACTTCCATACGGACGGTTTCGAGATCCAGGCCCATCTTTTGAAGCACGTTCACGGCGACGCCCTGGCCTAACTTAATAAGGCCGAGGAGAAGATGTTCGGTGCCGACAAAGTTGTGGTTGAAACGGTCAGCTTCTTTACGCGCAAGAGCCAGCACCTGCTGTGCCCGGGGCGTGAAGTTATTCATGGCTTCATCGCTCATAAATTAAAATTATCTGCTTCAGTTTGTTTGTCCAGTTGGACTGCCACCGATTCCCTTAGTACTCGGACGACTCACACGGATCAAGCGCTCTCTTAACATATCCGAACGCAAGACATCCCGTTCTTCGGCTCCCAGTTTTTCGGAAAATTGTTTCTGCAAATGCGCTGGCTGCGTGATGATGAACAATTCATCAATCAAGGACTTTTCAGTTCCCGGGAACTGCCCGATATCCACTCCCAATCGCAGCAACGAAAGAAGGTTCATCGTTTCTTTCGAGGAAATGCTGTGCGCATTGGCGAGGATGCCGTAGGCGCGACCGATATGGTTGAATACCATCTTCGGTTTCTTTTCCAGCAACACGCTGCGCGCGTTTTCTTCGTGCTCAATAATCTGCAGCAACACCTTATTCAACCGATCAACGATATCCGTCTCGGTCTCGCCCAAAGTCATCTGGTTGGAAACCTGGAAAACATTTCCCAACGCTTCGGTGCCTTCGCCGTAGAGTCCGCGCACAGCCAATCCCAGTTTGTTCACCGACTGGATGATCTGATTGATTTGCTCCGCCAAAACCAGTCCGGGCAGATGCAACATGGCGCTGACGCGAATGCCGGTCCCGAGATTCGTCGGGCACGCGGTGAGATAACCCAGGTCACTGCTGAAAGCGTAGTCGAGTCGTTTCTCCAGATCCGTATCGACCTGATCAATGGCGACCCACGCCTGTTTCAATTGCAATCCGGGGCGCAACGCCTGCATACGCAAATGATCTTCTTCATTGATCATCACGCAGAGGGTTTCTTCGCGGTTCAAAACCAAACCACTGCCGGCGCTCTTGGCGGCGTGTTCGCGACTGACGAGATGGCGTTCGACCAAAATTTGTTTGTCGGTCGCCGAAAGATTATCCATCGACTGCGAAAACGCATTTTGCATCTGCGGCAACGTTTCCACTGCGGGACGAATGGCATCGAGGATTTTAACGCGTTCGGCCTTCTTGGCCCAGCCCGGGAACGAGAGTCCTTTGACGTTTCGCGCGAGGCGCACACGACTCGACATGACAATTTTATCGTGGGGCCCGGTCTTCCGGGTCGTTTCGGCGGGCGAAGCAAGAAACTGATTAATATCCATTATCGATTTTGGATTTCGGATTACGATTGGATGCGCTGCTCACGGAGGCGTCGTCAATCGTATATCGTAAATCGTAAATTGAATCAGGTCGTCGGAACCTGGTTCAGCTTTTCTTTCAGCGTTTTAATTTCGTCGCGGAGCAGGGCGGCTTCCTCGAAATTCTCCGAGTTCACTGCCTTCTCCAATTTCTTTTGTAAACTCTTCAGCTTCTCAAACAGGTCACGACTCTTTTGCAGGGCCTGGGGCACTTTGCCAACGTGACGCGAACCTTTATGCATCGATTTCAACAAACCATCGAGCGGTTCGGCAAAGACCTGGTAACATTCGGAGCAACCGAAACGACCGGACTTCTTGAAATCGGCCTGGGAGAAATTGCAGTGCGGACACTTCAATTCTTCGCCGCCGGCGGTTTCTTCCATTTCTTTCGAGGCACCGAGACCGAGCAACAAATCCGCGAGTGAAAAACCCGCGGGATCATTGACGCCCTTGGCCTTGGCGCATTCTTCACAGAGATCAACCTTCTGCATCTTATCGCCCACAATCTGGGTCAGATGCACTTTGGCCTCATTCTGTTTGCAAATCATGCACAGCATAGTTTTGTCTGAAACGTGATCCGTGAACCGTGAATGTTTTAAAGCCATTCACGTTTTACGTTTCACTTGTCACGCCTTCATATCGGTTCGCCAGAGGCGTTTGTCAAAGCGCGATACTTCGCGACCAAATCTTTTGTGACCGAACCAGGTTTTCCTGTGCCGATGACACGACCGTCAATCTTGATAACAGGGATCACTTCAGCGCCGGTGCCGGTGAGGAAACATTCATCGGCATTAAACAAATCGTAACGAGTCAAGTTTGGCTCGCTGACTTGCAGGCCGCTTTCACGGGCAAGGTCCATGACAGTTCCGCGTGTGATGCCATACAGCGCTCCAGCCGACAACGGCGGGGTAAGCAGCTGATTGCCTTTCACAATAAAGATATTATCGCCCGTGCATTCTGCAACATAGCCATCTGCATTTAACATGATGGCTTCTTCCACCCCGGCGTTGTTCGCTTCGATCTTGGCCAGAATATTATTCAGGTAATTCAGCGATTTGATCGCAGGGTTCATTGCGTTGTGGAGATTGCGCGTGGTTGCCACGGTCACAATTTCCATACCGCGCTGATACAATTCTTCAGGGTAAAGCTGGATTTTGCCGGCAATGATGATGACCGAACCTTTCTTGCAACGATTCGGATTCAAACCGAGCGTCCCGACGCCGCGGGTCACCACGAGACGGATATAACCATCGCGCAGTTTGTTACGGCGGCAGGTTTCGACGGTGGCCTTCATGATGTCGGCGTGCGACATCGGAATATCGAGCAAAATGGCCTTGGCAGAGTAGAAAAGGCGGTCGATGTGTTCCTTCAATTTGAAGACGCGTCCGTTGTAGGCGCGAATGCCTTCAAAAACGCCGTCGCCGTACAGGAGACCGTGGTCGAACACGGACACTTTAGCGTTTTTCTCGTCGTAATATTTCCCGTCTATAAAAATTTTCATTGAGAACGGCTAAAACTAAGACATATCCGGCAATAAACGCAATAGGGCGTGAGAAAAAAACTGAT
>CBHTTJ010000097.1:0-21450 GCA_966095605.1 uncultured bacterium
CCGGGCAACAGACCAATTTTTCGACCTGAGAAAAGCGCCGACCCGATTTTTGAGCAAAAATTTTGACCACTTTTCCATTCTGGAAAAACGGATCTTTTTCCACCCGGCTACGGTTGTTTGTGGGGAAAGGACCTTCCTCAAGGTTTCCAAGGGTTGTCCCCGGCCTTTTTCTCAGTAACCGATTCAGGGTGTAAAGGACCCTCCTGTGTGTTTGGTTAGGACGACTCGGAAAGGAGGCTCAGATGAAGATATCGAAAACAATGTTATGGACGACGATTGGAACGATCGCGGCTGGTGGCGTTGGTGTGTTTCTGAGAGCCATCCACCGTTGCCGTGAAAGGGTTTTTGAGGAGAAGTTCCTTCAACAGGAATTAGACGTGTTGGAGGGAGAAGGCGGTATTTGCCTGGGCTAAGACATCTGGGATCCAACGGGCCGGGTGACGCAATCGTTGCCCGGCCTTTTTCGCGGAATAAGTTTCATTCCATTCCAAGATCGCGGATGAAGTGCGCTTCTTTGGTGATACGATGGGGTTCGACTCCAAGTTGATCTGCGATGATCGGTGTGATACGAGTCCAGATTTCAATATCTGAGGGTGGGGGACGCATTTTGATTTTCACCGCTTCCCGAACGTAATCGTAGAGTTGCCCGACCGTTTGAATCTTTTCAGCCTCCTTATCGGAGATGACGATGCCAAACTCGTCTTCCACGGCCATTACGAGTTCGACGGCGTCGAGGCCCATAACCAGTTATTTTGCGGGGGCGCCTGGCTGGATTTCGCGAATATAAACATTCTTGAAATAGACCACGCTGCGATGAGCCTGCAGTTCAATCGCGCCGACTGGATAGACGGGTTGTGAACGGTCCCAGTAATTTTCCATGGTCGCATTATCCACGACGAGCTCATTGTTCAGGAAAACGTGTACTTTATCATTTAGCATGATGATTCGAAAACGATTCCAATCGCCGACATAATGATCAGCAAACGACGCCGGATAATTGGGACCTTTTTGATTGTTAAAAAGGCCTCCTGAACCGGGGTGCTTCTGATCAAAGGAAGCACTGTTTGGTTCCCAAATCTGAACTTGCGGACAGGTTCGCAAATAGATGCCACTGTCGGCTTTCGGGTCCACTTTCCAGTCCACGAGGAGTTCGAAATTGCGAAAATCTTTTTTCGTACAGAGATTGTTGAAAAGCTGGCCACGATAAACGATTTGGCCGTCTTCGACTTTCCATGTTTTTTCCATCAATGCATCCGCTCGCTTCTGCTCCTTTTCCAATTCATCAGGAGACATCGTTGCACGTTTCACGGGATCAGCGACGAGACCTTTCCAATTGGTCAAATCCCGGCCGTTGAAGAGGGACGTGAACCCTTCCGGGGCGTCGGTGTTATTGCGAGAAATGAAATTTGGAAGTTCGTGGATGCGAATGTTGCGGAATTCGACCAGGCGATTGTGACCCAGGAAACCGATGTGTCCCTTTGGACGAAACATACCGGTGTGTTGTTTGATAATTTCCGGGTCGCTAATAGTATTAATATCACCGTCAGTGATCGTCACACCATTGAGGACAACTTTAAGATGACGTCCTTTGGCAGTGATTTCGTATGAATTCCACTCGCCGGTTTTTTTGAGATGTCCACGCTTTGCCGGGAGGACGCGATACAATGAACCGCAATACTGCGCCGCATCAAGCTTGGCGTATTCCGGGGCATTATCATCGAGCACCTGGATTTCATTGCCGATATAGGCGATTTGGCCGTTCTGCATCGGTGAACGGATCGCGATGCCGTTGTTCGCGCCGGGGCTCAATTTAAAATCCAGGCGAAGAACAAAATCCGAATATTCTTTTTCCGTGAACAGGTCGGCGGAGCAATTCTTCGCACACACGAGTACGCCGTTCGTTACGTAATAACCGGATTTACGCTTCGGCGTGTAGGTCCAGCCGTTCAGCGTTTTGCCATCAAAAATGGAGGTGAAGGAGCTTTCAGGGAGGTGAGAGTTGGAAGTTGTCATGCACCCGGTGAGGAACACGACGGCAAGGAACGCCAACGGAAAAGTGATTCGATTCATAATAAAATGGCGCCGCTCCAATCGAGGTTGGGTGCGACGCGACTCAGACATAGTCGCCACGTCCTAACGCGTCAATGTTTGTCTTCAGAATAGAAACTCTTTGCCGAAAACAAAAAGAGCGACGATCGCAAAAGATCGTCGCTCATGAGAAGAAATGGATTATTGATTGGAAAATGGAGCGTTAGACCGGATGGAACCGACGAGGCCATGCGTTTTCGCGGCCGGGCCCGACGTGAAAAAGAGTTTTGACGACTCATAATCCAAGCTGCCTGCACGAGGTTCGGTATTAAATTCCAGCGCCCACAACCCATCAATCGTGATCGGGTTGCCATCGCGATCGTTCAATTGACCGAGATTTTCTCCCGTGATGATGTCGAATGCATTGATGTGCCCGTCGCCATTATTGCCTACGAGCAAGGCGTGGCTGAATTTTCCGAAATGTCGTGGAGCATAGGCCATTCCCCACGGTGAATTTAAAGCACCTTGCTGCGCAAAGTTTCGAACGAAAACACCATCCTGGTTCAAAATGGCGATATAGCCGTTCCCTGCACCGGGTTCATCCACGATGGCATCGTTGCCTTGTTTGGCGTAGGCAACGAAAATCTTGCCGAGTATCTCTTTCACGTTAAATGGCGCAAACCCCGCCGGGACGAAGGAGGGATTATCAATGGCTTTGACAAAATGAAAATTGCTGTCGTAAACCTCGATCTGGGAACTGTGGAAATTGGCGACGTAGAGCAGCCAGTTGCCGTTCGTATCTTTCGCGACGGTTGCGCCTTTGTAGACGGCGCCTGAACCGGAGTTGTTTACGGTGGTTACCGCCTGGGGAAGAACACTTGGATTCCAGGCTGCGATGGTCCCATCTTCCGTTGCGGTGATCAGCGTCGCCGGTCCTCGGAAGACGCGTTGTGTGATGATGATGTTGGTCGGATTGGCGGAATTGGTGTGAGAAACAACATTTGTGATGAAGAAAACCCGTGCATTGGATCCAACGCTTGGATTCGACAGCACAGCGGTAGGTTTTGAAATATTCGTTCCACCGGCCGGGGATGGGACGGTAATTTCGATTTGTCCGTTTCCAATATTCGCGAGTTGGCCGGCGCCATTTTCCGCAACGAACATTCGTCCGAGGGCAGTTAGGCCGATGGGATTGATCAAATTTCCGTTTTGCCTTGGTGCGTCTCCAGAATCGGAAACCAGGTTCGAAACCTGGTAACCTCCTGGAGGTGCCGCTTTGACCATCATTGGTGCGAACGCAATTACTGTCATCAAAGTGAGGAACACGGATTTGGTGGTGACACAGCGAGGATTAACTTTTTTCATAAGTATCAATTTGCGCTCGGCCGGAGCTACGCCTGGCGACTCGAACAGATTTAAAGAGGCGGCCTAAATTTAGAACCGGGGTGAGAGATGAAAAATAGCTCGGGGAGACGGACGGGTCTGGCTCGGGTTTGAGTGGGTTTTCTAAACACGGAAATTGCTGCCATTGACAAAGTCTGACCGGTCGCTTCACTCGGCTCGGAAACTACACAACATAAGGCATTTCACCGTCGCTGGTCACTTCTTTGCGCTGCAATCCCTGAGCTCCTTTGATGATAACGGTGCAAAAGATCTTTTGTTGCAACACACCCATGGGTCGCTCGAAGTGATCTTGATGATGGGCACTAATCTGGCCAGCACCAATCTCCTGGACAACGGCAGCATGATCGATCCTTCGTGGACGGTGTGCGTGGCAGATTTTAATAACGACGGAAACCCCGACCCGTTATGGCAAAGCTCCGACGGACATTTGCTGGCATGGCTGGGTGAGGTTTTTGAATCAAACCAACCTGATTGGTGGCGGCATGTTGCGGGCTGGAAAGGTGATTAATTCCACCTGGCGGATCGTCGCTCCGAAGTAATATTGATTGGCAAAACGCAGGAAAAAATTTCTTTCCTCAAAATAATAATTCTCACTTGCCAAGTCGGCGAGTGTCTTGCACTGTATCCACCCTCGCAAGTTTAGTGCGCGGTTAGCTCAGTGGTAGAGCACCACCTTGACACGGTGGGGGTCATAGGTTCGAAACCTATATCGCGCACCATTTTTTCCCAAAGAAGCCTTGATCGTTGACTGCTTTTGCCCTGGCCTGTCGCAATTTGTACTGGAATTATCGTAGTCAAAACCTGAACGTGGCGCCCGTCGTACGTGAAGAACTTTCTTAATATTCGCGAACACGCGGGCGGTATCGTCCAGCTTTTACGCTGGTCGATTCTGGTCGTGCCCGTTGCCATTTTCGCCGGTTCCGCGAGTGCGTTTTTCCTCTGGGCGCTGGAAAAAGTCACAGAACTTCGTTGGGCGCATGCGTGGCTTTTATTCTTTTTGCCGATCGCAGGTATTGCTGTCGTTGCTATTTACAACAGGCTTGGACATTCAGCGGAGCGGGGGAGCGTGGAGCGAGGTACGAATCTGATCATGGATGAAATTCATGAACCTGGCGGCGGAGTTCCTTCCCGGATGGCACCCCTGGTCCTGATTGGCACGTTGATTACTCATTTATTCGGAGGTTCTGCGGGACGCGAGGGAACGGCGGTCCAAATGGGAGGCAGCATTGCGAGTGCATTTGGGCGTTTGTTCAAAATTGAAGCGCAGACGATGCGGGTAGTTTTGATGTCTGGAGTGGCCGCAGGTTTCGGTTCAGTTTTTGGCACGCCTTTTACCGGAGCCGTGTTCGCGATGGAAGTGCTCGCGATCGGCCGCATTCAATACGACGCGTTGCTGCCAACTTTGATTGCTGCCGTGGTCGGTGATTTCACATGTTCGGCGTGGGGAATTAAACACGCGATTTATCATCTGATGTTTGTCGACTCAGTGACTTCATCTCTTGGGTTCCATGTCGATCTTCTTCTTCTTGGTAAAGTGATCGGGGCAGGAATTCTTTTTGGATTAACGAGTCTGCTTTTCGCGGAGTTGACCCATGGGCTGCAGAAGGCATTTAGGGATTGGATTACTTGGCCACTGCTCCGGCCAGCGGTTGGCGGTCTCATTGTCATCGCTTTGGTTTATGTCGTTGGGACACGAGATTACCTGGGATTGGGCGTTGCTTCCCCGCATGCGAACGGCGTGACAATCCTGTCCGCATTCCAATCCGGGGGCGCGCACAACTGGAGTTGGTTTTGGAAAATTCTGTTTACCGCAGTTACTTTGTCATGCGGATTCAAGGGTGGAGAGGTTACGCCACTGTTTTTCATAGGCGCCACTCTAGGAAACAGCCTCGCCTGGCTCTTTAATGCACCGGTGGATCTTTTCGCGGGCCTGGGTTTCATTGCGGTCTTCGCCGGTGCCACCAACACTCCACTTGCCTGCACCGTCATGGGAGTCGAACTCTTTGGATCACAAAATGTCGTCTATTTTGCCGTGGCTTGTTATGTGGCTTATTACTTCAGCGGACATTCCGGTATCTACAGCGCTCAGCGGACGGCGATCGTGAAAAGATCGATGCCGAAGTTTTTGGGTAAAAAATGAAGGCTGGAAGGACCTTTCGGCATGACCGGGAATTTATTTGAAAAGTAAACGCAGGAAATATCGGATAGTCGGTTTTCAGGTATCGCGCAGGTTCGTGTTCCTTTGTTCGGCATCAAATGCAGACATGTCTATCCAAAATACAAGTGAAATGCCGTTGGGTTGAAAGATCACTCCTGTCATACAGAACGCGATGAAATTTGCCTCCCGTTGCTTCTCGATGAACATGGCTGTCTTCATGGGGTTGCTTTGTTTTCAGCAACCCATGGATGTCAACGCCGATAGCACGAATGTTGCAAAGGCCCGTCCAAACATTCCGGAAAATATCGAGGCGGATGGAAAACTCCGTCTCACGTTTGGCGACGAAAGATTGGTGATTCCCCGTGGACTTCAGCCGTCGATGCTCTGTACCAAAACCGGGACCCTCATTGTTCAGGCACAGGTGCCGGAGAAATCATTACCCGCCTCACGTATGGCATATCCCTATGCTTTGGAGACCTGGGTTTCTCGTGATAATGCGCAAACGTGGACGAAAATTCCAAACCGACCCGGCGAGAACGGATTGAACGCTGAAGGGGGAATCATGCAGCTCCATGACGGCACGATTCTCGGCCTTGATACATATATCGTTCCCGGCAAGAAGCCGGGCGAAGGATTTGGGCAACTGTATACTTCCACTGACGAATGGCAGACCTTGAAAGGACCTAAAGACGTTCCGTTCGATTTGCCAAAGGTCAATTTTTACGCGTCAAAAGATGATGGAGGTCATCCTCACGATGCGCAGCGGCTCCATCGCCGCATTCTCGAACTGCCGAACGGTGACTTGATTACAACTTTTTACGGACAACTGGACGGCGACAACACGCCCTCGACTTACATGCCTTCGATGATGAAAGCGCGGACGATGCTCGTTCGTTCGAGTGATCGTGGACAGCATTGGAAATTGATCTCCACCGTGGCGGCGGGTTCAGAGATTGGAACGGAAGGCTTTTGTGAGCCGACGATTGCGCGGCTGAGCAAAGGACCAAACACCGGACGCATCATTTGTATTATGCGCACCGGTCGTGAACTGCGCGAAGCGCATTCCGATGACGAAGGCGCGACGTGGAGCGCACATCGTCCGCTGGTTTTCGCGAATCTCGACATTTACCGCACTGAACTCTGGGTGGATCACTTTCGCAATTTCAAAGGTTCTAAGGGTCGGTTACTTGATGAAAATAATCCGGACGATTTACGTGGGGCCGTTGTTGATCCTGATTTGATTGAACTGCGCAGTGGTATTCTCGTTGCCGCGTTCGGCGTTCGCGTCCCACAAAAAGCTTGCTGGGCACACCCCGAACATTCCTGGAACGGCAATTATATCGCGTTTAGCACCGACCACGGTCAAACGTGGAAGAATGTTGTGCGCCTTACGTCTGGCGTTCTGACGACGCACTATATGGCTATCGAAGAAACGCCGACGGATAATAAAATTTTTGTGACTTACGATCTCGGCGGCTGGAGCAAAGGAATGAACCGGGATATTTACGGCCGGTTTGTGGAGGTTGCGACAAAGTAGCTGAACCTCATGTTGATGAACGCACGTTTCGCATTTGTGTTTTTATTGATTGGTTGCGCTTTCTCCGCCATGGCGGAGAAAGCCAATCAATCGGAAGCGAAACCGTACAACGTCCTCATGATCATCATCGATGACGTTGCGGCGAATCTGCACAGCGTGAAAAACAAAGGGCCTTTGCAGACTCCGAATATCGAGCGACTCGCGTCGCAGGGAACATGGTTTACCCAAGCTTACAACGACGCGCCCGTCTGTTGCGCATCGCGCACGGCAATGTTGACCGGCGTGCACGCGGCGCGGTCAGGGGTATATTATAACACGCAGCCATATCGCCGTTCGAAGACATGGATTGCCGACGTGCAAACGTTGCCCAATGCGTTCCTGAAAAGCGGTTACCTCGCCGCGTCTTTTGGAAAATTAGTTCATAATGCGTACCAAGAAGACAACGGTGCAGACTTCACGCCGGGTTATTACAAGATGTTTGATCGCAAGGACAACATCACATATTCCGATGGCGACTTGTTGAACGTCATTTTCCCCGGCTCGAAACGTGAAATTCCCGGCACCACGAGTAAGAATTGGACATGGGGGATTTTGCCCGATGACTGGGATCGGAATGATCCGACGAAATTGCAGCAGGACACCGAACAGGCGAATCACACGATTGAGTTTCTCGGTAAAAAGCATGACCAGCCATTTTTCCTCGCTTGCGGTTTTTGGCGTCCGCATGTGCGTTGGACGGTACCGAAGCGTTTTTACGATAAATTTCCGCTCGAAAAAATTGAGCTGCCTGCCGGCTACAAAGCCGACGACTTGAATGATCTTCCGGGCCCTGGCCGCTGGATTGCGACGCATCGACATGAACACGCCGAAGTGGTCGCGGGCGGGATGTGGAAGAAATCGCTGCAGGGTTATTACGCGTCGATGGCTTATATTGACGAACAAATTGGCCGCGTTCTCGATGCGCTGGAAAAAAGTCCCGAGCGAGATCGGACAATTGTGGTTTTCCTCAGCGACAACGGAATGCACCTCGGCGAAAAAGATCACTGGCTCAAATACGCACTTTGGGAACAGACCTGCCGGGTGTTCTTCTCAATTTCAGTACCCGGTTATCCACAACAATTTCTCGACACGCCAGTGAGCTTGATCGACCTGTATCCGACTTTGATTGACTTGTGTGGCATTCCGAAGCCAGCTCACACATTGGACGGCATTGATTTGAAACCAGTGCTGACGGGAAAAGTCAAAGAACGCGGCGAGCCTGTTCTTTCCACTTATGGACGAGGCAATCATGCCATCCGCGATGCACGATATCGTTATATTCATTACCGCAATGGCGACGAGGAACTCTATGATCATAGCAATGATCCTTACGAGTGGAGGAACCTCGCGAAGGAGCAACACTTCGATAAAGTGAAGGAATCACTTCGTCCGTTTCTGCCCAGGAGCGATGCCCCGGATGTGCCCGAAGTCGGCGCCGCGAAGGACGGTTCGCGATGGAGCGATGAAGCCTTTAAGGAAATTTCGAAATGATGATAAAAAGCAATTTTCGCGCGGCGCTTTTTGGAGTGGGAATTCTGTTGTTCACTGCGTTATTGGTTTCCGCAGAAGAGGTGCCGGAGGCGCAACGAGTTGAAGGGTTCGATAAAATTGAATTTCACCATTACCGGTCGACGCCTTCGCGTGACTTTCGTGGAGTGGCGCAGGGATTCATGACCGCGCAATGGTGGACGACGCAAATCAAAACGAATTACGTCTCGTGGAAAACGGCTGTTGTCCCGGAAAAGAAATCCACGACGTTTTCTTTCATCGGAGCCAGTTCGGTGTTGCCCTCGGAATTTTCACGCGGACCGCAAGCACGGCTGTCGGTGAATGGGCAATATGCGCTGACCTTTACGATTGGCTTCACACGTGACGTGACATGGAAAGAAGGAAACTACGAACTGAAATATGTCTCGAAACGCGTCGAATATCCTTTTGGCGGATCTCATCGGCAGTTTGAGCGCCTGGGCAATAGCGGGATTTATCAATTGACTGTTCCTGCTTCAATAGTCACGGCGGGTGAACCGTGCGTGTTGAAAGTCGAATTGCTTCCGTTTGAAGGTTGGAACAATGGATGGTTTAGCATCAAGGAACGGCGAAATGCGTTGATGCAAACGATGGAAACGCTCGAGGGGGAAATCGAATCGCTGCGTCAGGACATGGCGAATGTGAATGAGCAGACGCAGGTTCTTGCGACCAAGGCTTATCCGGAATTTTTCAATACTCACGATTTTCAACATGAGGTCATCTATGCGAATGGTTTTCGACACGTTCACCCGGCTGATTTAATTAAGCTGAAAAACGGTGAGCTGCTGATTCTCTGGCGCGAAGGGACAGAACACATTTCCAAGGACGGTGACGTCGTGATGTTGCGATCGAAGGATGGAGGAAAGACGTGGGTGGAACGAGCCGCCATTGCGGCCGTCAAGGATGTCGACGAACGCGAAGGCTGTGGGATTCAGTTGCGCGATGGAACGATTGTCGTGGGGATTTTTTACAACAATCTTTATGGGAAGGACGGTGTCTATGGCGGAGGACGAGATTTGTCTCCCGCCAAACATTCGCTCGGTGCTTACATCATCACCTCAAAAGATAACGGGCACACATGGTCAGAACCGAATTACATCGATACAAAAGAGATGCCTTTCAAGAACCTCGAAGGCCCCACGGATGCCCCGATTGAAATGCCTGATGGCTCAATCTTGATGGCGATTATTGGCTACGGTCCAAAAGGAGATTCGAAGGATGTCGCCGCAGTAATGCTTCGATCGACGGACCAGGGTAAGAGCTGGAAATATATTTCTACCATCGCCGATGATCCGGGCGGAAAACTCAATGGATTCATGGAACCGGGGATCGTAAGGACAAGAACGGGACGGATCGTCGCAGGGCTTCGTAACCATGGAACCGACCACGCCATTTACACCACCTATTCTGATGATGATGGCAACACCTGGGCTCCGGTCCAGAAGACCGCGATGATTGGTCACCCAGTGGATTTGATTCAGTTGTCCGATGGTCGGGTGATGGCAACGTATGGAATTCGTCCGGGGCGCCACACAACGCCGGGCGGTATTCGAGCTTGTTTCAGCAAGGACAATGGCGCGACTTGGGATATTAAGACTGAAGTAGCCCTGCGCAGTGATTTTTTGAATTGGGACATCGGTTATCCTGAGTCAATGCAAATGCCCGATGGTCGTGTTTTGACCGTCTACTATTATAATTTGTTTGGAAAATATTTCCTCGGCGGGACGTCGTGGAAGCCGTGAGAGTTGTCGCATGAAGTGGGTTGTTGCCATTTTAATTTTCCTGACATCGGGTGGTGCTCTTTCTGCACAGAATTTGGACGAATTCTGGAAGTCCACTCGGGAACGTCTCCAAAAGGAGCCAATGGAGTCGGAAATAGAGCCGACGAGAGAGGCGTTACCCTTTCAAAAGTTCAAAGTCACGCTGCGGAGTCTTAATGGAGTGCGGTTTGTCTCATACCTGGCATTGCCAATCCAAGGTGAAGCGCCCGCCAAACCCTGGCCCGTGATTGTTACGACCCCCGGCTATGGTGGAACGCAACAAAGCGTCATGCTGAGCGAATGCCAGCGTGGCTACGCCATTCTGCAGGTTTTTCCGCGAGGGCAGGGGGACTCGGACGCATTATGGAAAATCAAAGGGGACAAACTGACAGCGAAACTGGATCAACCGGAAGGAGCGTACTATCAGGGCGCCTACGTTGACGTTATGCGTGCGATCGAATTCGTTGCGTCGCGGGAAGATTTGGATCGCAGTCGCATTGCACTGGTCGGAACGAGTCAAGGCGGTGGATTTTCTTTGGCAGTGGCGGCCCTCGATCCTCGCGTGAAAGCAGTGGTCGCGCATGTGCCGTTTCTCTGTGACTTTCCGCTCGCGGCCCAAACGTCCGATTCGCTGGTCAAAAAGCTTCTTGATAAGGCAGGCCGCAACAACGACGCCGCATTAAAAACGCTCTCCTTTTTTGATCCGAAAGAACTCGCGCCACATTTGAACATTCCGGTTTTGATGAGTGCCGGGGGAAAAGATGAAGTTTGTCCCAAGGCCACCATACAATCCGTTTACGATCGCATTCCCTCGGCAACAAAATTGTTAAAGGTATATCCAGATCTTCCTCACACCAGCTGTGTTGATTTCTACAATTTCAGTTGGATCTGGCTCGAAAAGAATTTCCGTAATCCTGCTCCATGAAAATCACTGACGTTCGCACGACATTATTGACAGGTCCCTGCACGAATGATCCGTTTTTGCGGGAAGCTCGTAAACTGCGCAGCGCCGCGTTTATTGAAATTCTCACGGACATCGGCACTGTCGGCATCGGCGAAACCTATGCCGGTTATTTTTGTCCCGAAGTGGTCCCTTCGATTGTCGAATTTTTTAAACCGATTCTGATCGGCCAAACCGTTGATGATATCCCCGAACTGTGGCGACGCATGTATCACTGCGGTAATTTCTGGTGCCGCGTTGGACTGGGCACGATTGTGTTAAATGGCATCGAGGCCGCGCTGTGGGACCTGAAAGGCAAGTTGCTCGGCCAGCCGGTGCACGCGCTTTTGGGCGGGTCAAAACACAAACGATTGCCTTGCTACGCCACGGGCGGCCCTAGCAATTATCCGAAAGATCGTCTCGCGAAAAAAATCGACCATTATTTCTCGCTCGGCTTTCGCGGATTGAAAGTCGGGGCGGGGAGTTACTCGCCACAAGATGGTTGGTATATGCCGAAAGAGGCAAAGGAAGCAGCCGATTTTGAAGCAGGCAAATTTGCTTTTATGCGCTCCCACGCCGGTGGCGATGCCTGGCTGATGATGGATGCTCACATGGGTAACAACCACGTCGCGACCTGGACGGTCGAGGTGGCAATCGCGGTGGCAAAAGCTCTTGAAACGTACAAACCTTTTTTCCTCGAAGAACCGTTGCATTACACCGATCCGTGGGGTTACGGAGAACTATCTCGTGCGACGTTGACACCTATTGCCGGTGGCGAATGTTTGACCGCCACATACGAGTGGCGCGTTTTTGCGGAACAGGATTCTTTCGATATTGGACAACCGGACGCTTCCTTTACTGGCGGCTTGAGTGAATTTTTAAAGGTCGCTCAAATGTTGGAGCAACGTGGAAACCGCAAAGTAGCTACCCATGCGTGGGGCGCGGGCGGTTCGCTGATGCAAAATATTCACGCCGGTTTCGCTGCCACAAATACCTGTATCCTTGAGATTCCACCCGATTACGCCGGACTCCACGCCGATATCATCGATGGCGGTTTTATTATGAAGGACGGCTATGCCTTGCCTCCCGATCGACCTGGACTTGGAATTGTCCTCACCGAGGAAATCAAACAACGTTATCCTTTCAAGCCTGGAAGTGGTGAATTCAACAGCGTGCCGGGAAAAATTCTAAAGGATTAACGTGAAGATCGTTATCGATGTGGCTGCATACGACCCGGCACTTGCTGCTTTAAAGAAGCGGAGTGATTGCCAGGTCGAACTGGTTCCATCACCGGAAGAACGATCCCGGGAGTTGGATTCTGCGTTGATTCAGGACGCGGAGGTATATTTTTGCTCACTGCCTCCTACAAACCACATTCTGATGCACCGCTTGAAGTGGATTCAAATTGCATCGGTCGGTTACAGCCAACTCTTCGGTTTGAACCTTCCAGCTCGCGGTGTTCGAGCAACCAATGCGGCAGGTTGTTTTGATGTTCCGATCGCGGAATGGAATATCTCAATGATGATCAATCTGGCCCGCGATTTTCGGCAAATGATTCGGAATCAGGAAGCGACGGTGTGGGATCGCTCCGCTGTTTTCCAAAAGGAAATTCGTGGAATGACCGTTGGATTGTGGGGCTACGGAGGAATAGGACGGGAGACCGCTCGTTTGGCGCGACACCTGGGGCTGCGGGTTCACGTGCTCGCCCGGAACGGAATCAGCCCGCGAGAAAACACCTATCGAGTTGCCGGGACTGGCGATCCCGAAGGCGTTTGGCCGGATAAAATTTTCCGGGCGGGCGAAGAAATCGAATTTCTTCGCGGACTCGATTTTTTAATCGTCGCTTTGCCTTTAACCAGGGCCACCGAAGGAATGATTGGTGAGCGAGAACTCAAAGCGCTTCCAGCAACTGCTTACGTCCTGAACCCTGCGCGCGGTCCTATTATTCAACAAGAAGCCCTGTTGCGAGCCTTGCGGGAAAAATGGATTGCTGGGGCAGCATTGGATACGCATTACCAATATCCGATGCCTCAGCAACATCCATTGTGGAAATTTCCTAACGTCATTTTTACGCCGCATATCTCCGGCTCGAGTCTAAATCCTAGGTTCAAAGAACGGCTTTGGGAAATTTTTTCCATCAATGTGGACCGCTTTCAACGAGGAGAACCATTACTAAACGAATTGAGCGCCGCACAATTGGCGGGTGCATAGTACCGATCATCGATGAATATGAATACCCAGGAAATCGCGAAACAATATGAACAGGATGGAGTGGTGCGTGTCCGTACCTTCCTGTCGCCCGACGAAACCAAAAAGATCCGCGCGGAGATCGAGCGCTATAGCCGTGACATTGCTCCGAAACTGCCCGCAAGCGAAGTGACCTTTGAAGCCGACGGAAAAACGCCGCGCAATCTTTGGCGCATGGAACAACACGATCCGTTCTTCGCCGAACTCGCCAAAAAAAGTGAGATTCTTTGTCTCGTGCGCGAACTCGTACACGGCGAGCCTGTTCTTCTCGGCGTGGAGACATTTAACAAACCCGCTAAGATCGGTTCTGGAGTTCCGCCTCACCAGGACAATGCCTATTTTTGTCAGACGCCGCCGGATGTTTTAACAATCTGGATTGCCATGGACGCGGCGACGGAAGCAAACGGGCCAGTTTTCTATGCTCGAGGTTCACACAAAGTCGGGATGGTGCCGCACAAAGCTTCCGGGGTGAAAGGTAACTCGATCGGTTTGGCGGAGAAGTTTGATCATTCCGATCCGTTTATTGGGCTCTTGAATCCTGGTGACGCCTTGATCCATCACTGCCAAACCATTCATTACAGTGGACCAAATCGAACGGAATTTCCGCGGTGTGGTTTTCTCCTGGTCTTCAAAGGGGCTCACACCCAGACCGATCCGGAGTTAAAAGCTGCTTACGACAAAGCAAGGGCAACCGTGTAATAAAGATTTTTCAACCCGCGACTTGTTCGGTGGATCGTAAATTTTTACTCTGAATGCAGAAATTCACACGAGTGATATGGAAGGCCTAAAGCATTTTAGGAAATTGAAACCGAGGATGTTCGTCCTGTGAAATCGCAATGACCAAGCCTTCTTCCATCTTTTCGAAGGCCTGGCTTTGTGTCGCTTTGCTTTGGATAGTCGCGTTGTTGAATTACCTCGACCGCATCATGATTACGACGATGCGGCAGTCGATAATCGATGCAATTCCGATGACTGATGCGCAGTTTGGATCGCTTACCTCAATTTTTCTTCTTGTTTACGGCCTGTTAAGCCCGTTTGCCGGTCTTTTGGCTGATCTGTTCAGTCGGCGATTGATCATCATCGGCAGTTTATTTGTCTGGTCTGCCGTCACGTGGTTGACGGCCCATGCCACCACATTTCACGAGCTGTTGGCAGCGCGAGCCTTGATGGGGATCAGCGAAGCTTTTTACATACCGGCAGCATTGGCGGTGATTGTTGATTTCCATCGTGGTCGAACACGGTCGCTCGCATCGGGGTTGCATGTGAGCGGATGTTTGATCGGCTCAGGTCTCGGTTGGATTGGCGGTGCTCTGGCAGAGCATCACAGTTGGACTTATGCGTTCAATCTGTTCGGCATCGTGGGTATCGTTTATTCGGTGGTGTTAATGTTGTTTCTTCCGGATGCTCCGAGGGAAAAAACCGACGAAACAGCTTCGGCGACCATTGGCTTTCTCTCCGCGCTGGGAGGTTTGTTTAGCCGGAGTTCATTTTATTTTGCGTTGTTGTTCTGGGGAATTCTGGGAATGGCAGGGTGGGGGGTGGCGGGTTGGATGCCGACGTATTTTAAAGAAAAGTTTCATCTCGGCCAGACAGACGCGGGTTACTACGCAACCTTTTTTCTGCAAATCGCTGCCGTTGCTGGCGTAATCGCCGGCGGAGCGTTGGCGGATCTTTGGGCCGGAAGAAATGAACGCGGAAGGGTCTATATCGTTGTTCTAGGACTTTGTCTCGCTGCGCCAGGGATTCTGTTTGCCGGCAGCACAAATGTGCTCCTGCTTGCCGTGGCAGGCCTGGTTCTTTATGGATTTACCAGATCATTTGCGGATTCCAACATGATGCCGATTCTTTGCATGGTCGCTGACTCACGTTGTCGGGCGACGGGCTATGGTATCTTAAATCTTTTTTCCTGCCTTGTTGGAGGAGCAACGATTTATCTGGGCGGCGTGTTGCGTGATGGCCGGCAAGATGTGAGCAGTATTTTCAAGTTCTCGGCGCTGAGCATGTTTGGCTGCGCAATAATTCTGTATCTTGTGAAACCTAAACCAGCTAAAGAGCCGGCAACGGTAATTTCCCGGCAGCCCGCGAAAACTCCTTAGCTCATTTCGCAGTATAACCGCCATCCACCGGGAGGTTTACTGCGGTGACGTACTGCGAAGCGTCGCTTAACAAGAAAACGATTGCCCCCCCCAGGTCGGTATCGTTAGCCATTCGACCAAGCATTGTTTGACGGTTGTAATTGCTTAGAAATGGTTCCGGCTGATTGTTGAAAAAGCCACCCGGGGAAACACAGTTCACCCGCACGTTGTTGTTGCCAAAGACGCTCGCGAAATAACGGGTTAAATTGATCATGCCGCTTTTGTGGAAGAAATAATCCGGTGGAGGGACACCCATGTTGGTACCGGTGTAAAGCTCCGGACTCGGCCCCACCATTCCTTGCATTGAACCGACATTCACGATGCTCCCGCTATGCTGTCTGCACATGACTTCGCCGAAGGTGCGGGTCATCAAAAAGACGCCGGTCGCGTTGATTCGCAATGATTCCTCCCACGTGGAAAGCTTATCGTCCCAGCTCTTCATTGTGCGAGTCACAGAATTATTCACCAGGCCATCAACACGGCCGAACTTTTCCATCACACGATCGCGCAGAGCCAAAATGGATTTTTCGTGTCCTTGATCGAACGCCTCGCAGTGAATGGAAAGACCAGCTTCGCATTTAGGCGCGGCGATCTCTTTGAGCTTTTCCACATTGCGTGACGCAATCACGAGCGTTGCTCCCGCTTCCGCGACAGCGTAGGTCAATTGGCGTCCATACAAACCGGCACCTCCGGTAAGGACGATAACTTTGTTCTTGAGGCTGAATTGATTGAGAATCATGACATTTGGCATTTACGATTTAGCTTACGATTGACGGGCGGGTGTAACAGGCGCTTCAATCGACAACCGTAAATCGTAAATCATTGGTAGACGTTTTTCGTTTTGTTTGCGGGTGCATCTTTGTCGAACGCCGCCAAACGGTCTTTGCAATATTGGCCAATGCCGATGACGTCGGCGCCAAGGTTGAACGCTTGAAAGCCTTCAGCCTCCAGTTCGGCGCGCGGAGCGATCATGCCGGGCGTCATCAAAAACTTTCCATGCTTCTTGGCCGCAGCAGCCACACGTTTACGAGCGTTCACTACGACAGGATCGTTGATCTGTCCGGCTTTTCCGATCAAATGACTGAAATCCCCGGGACCGAAGAGCAGGATGTCGAATCCGGGCACAGCCGCAATCGCTTCAACATTTTCCAACGCTTCGGGCGATTCAATCTGGAAAATAAGTACGCGTTCGGTGTTGCTGTGCGTAAGGTAATCCGCGAGCGGAACCTGACAGTAAACGCCATCCACATTACCGCCGTCCATCGCTCGACGACCGAGTGGCTGAAAGCGGGTCATTTGGACAATCTGCTTGGCTTCCTCGGCGGTGGTGACGTGCGGCACCATGATACCCGTGGCATCCGCCTCGAAAGGTTTTACGTAATCGCTATAGCTGCCTTTTTCCACACGGACAATCGTGTCCATGTCGTAGAGCTTTGCGGCGCGAATCTGGTTCTCGAGATTGAACCAATCGTTGCCCACATGTTCATTGCAAATCCAGACAGCGGAGAATCCAGCGAGACCGCAAAGTTCAATAATGCGTGGGTCAGCGAGATTGATCTTAAAACTGGTCGCGCACTTCCCGGCGCGGAGTTCCCTTAGAAGACGGCTTTGACGTAATTTCATAATTTAAAGTTCGGCGTAAATTTCTTTGAGGTTCACCACGCGTCCGTTTTGTTCTCGGCTGCGGATGCCGGCGATGATGATCGCCATGAGTTCCACCGTTTGCTCAAACGGAACCGGGCTGGTCTTGGTTTGAATCAAAGAAATGAACCCGAGCAATTGTTCGCGAAACGCGGTGTAGGTATCCGAGAGTTTTAAGGCTAGCGCACCTTTGGTTCCATAGACATGCACCTGGCCAAAACTTCCATAAGCATCATTGATCGCGGCGATCGTGATTTGCACACCGCTCTGATGGCTTAAATGAATCACGTCGGAGCCGCTTTGATGATTCGTCTGCACAGCGGTAAAACCTGGTCCCACCTGTGGATAAACCGCTTCCAGCGCATGAATCCCATAACGTTCCCAGCTCTTACAGGTGAAACTCGAAAGCCAACGAAGATCGCCAATCTCGGCGGCGCGCTCGCGCAGCTGTTTCATCTCCGGCATGTAGCGCATCCCGCTCGTGGAGAGAATCGTCGCGCCCGATTTCTGCCAGCGTACAAATTGTTTCAGGTCCGGCAAATTGATCGCCATCGGTTTGTCGACGAACACAGGCAAACCTGCGGCAATGAATGGAGCAGCGCGACGAACGTGATCGTTCCCGTCATCCGTGGCGATGATGACGGCATCGACTTTGCCGATAATATCTTCTGGTCGTGCGACCACGTTTTCAATCTTGCTCGCCGCGGCGACGATTGGTGCTTCCTGCGGATTGTCGGTCCAGATATGAGTTACTCGCGCGCCCGGAATCCGAACGGACTCGAGCGGCTGCTTGCCAAGATACTGTGCAATGACCGGATACGGACCGGTCGCCATTTTCTCCGGATTGTAACCGTTTATGATCGCCGACCATGAATACGGATGCCCGTTGCCTTCAATCATTCCGAGCATCGCCAATCGAATTTCTGAGGAGCTGTTCATGAAATGCTAACCGCCTGTCCGGTGCGCGCTGATTCGAGAGCGGCTATGTTGAACTTGAGCGTCTGGATAGCTTCTTCAAATGTGCAGAGGGCGGTCGGCTTTCCTTCGAGTCCATCGAGGAACGCATTCGCCTGCGCCTGAAATAAATCATCGCGATGACTCACCGGAGCAGGCCGGTAATCCCATTTATCCGCACCGCGCAGAAAAATACCCCAACTTTGTTCGTGCACCTCAATCTTCAAACTGCCGTTCTCGCAGTGAATCTGAATAAAGGTCTCATTCGGCGCTTGAAACTGGTTCATACTGAAGCTGACCGGTACGTTGCCGTTCTTCGTTGTAACACACACCGTGTCCTCCACGGTCACGCCTTCGAGATGTTGATGCGCCGCTTCGCAGAAGACCCTGTTTGTCGGCCCAATCATCCATTCCACTGCATTGACCAGATGAGTAAGCGCATCCTGGATCGCGCCGCCGCCCGTTTTGTGGTTATTGTAATAAATTTCCCGGTAAGCTGGACGATAGGTCGGAAAATGTTGTCCCGCGACGACAGCGACCTGCAATGGTCTTCCTAACGTTCCGCCAAGAAGAAATTCCCGCGCCGCGCGTACCGCGGGCATGAAATGGTAGACGTAAGCAACGCCCACAAACTTCTTCGTGCGGGTAATTTCCCTTTTTAATTCGTCGATTTGCTCAAAGCCAATGGCGAGGGGTTTTTCGATCAATAAGGCAGCACCGTGTCGAATCGCCTCGATTCCCACGCTGATGTGCGTATGCGCTGGCGTGCAGATAACGACGCCATCAAACGATTTCGCGGCGAGCGCTTCCTTGAGATTGGCAAACACAGGAACCTTGTACTCGCCCGCCATTTTTTCGAGGAGGGCCGGATTCATGTCGCAGGCCGTGACGTCGACACGAGCGGTCCTTTGCAGACACCGCAAATGGCGTTCGCCGATGCTCCCGCAACCCACCACCAAAATCTGTTTGCTCATAAAGGTTGTGGCCTAACTGTGCACCGTTTGCCCCGGGTTGGGTCAATGCAGTTCTACTTGTTACTTCGACAGACAATTACAAATGGTTTGAACGAGACTGGGCCAATGTGGTTCGTTGACTGCGTCGAAAGGTGTGGCTGAATTTTGATGAATGTCGATGCAGTTGGTTGAACAACGACTCTTCCTCACCTCGATCCTCTCCCGCTGGGAGAGGAGGCGTTGATCCACCGCTCGTTTCGAGATGGAAACCTTTGATCGTCGTGCGAAGCAAGCCGGTGGGATGTTTGAGGCGCGGTCGATAATTTCCCCTCTCCCAGCGGGAGAGGGTTAGGGGGAGGAAGAACGCGTAGATTTATATAACGCGTTGTCCTCGCAAAGACTTAGAGAAAGAAACTATGGAAAACTTACGCGGAAATATTTTCAGTCTTGAAGGTAAAGACATCTGGGTGCTTGGTGGCGCCGGTTATCTCGGACAACCAACGGTGCAAGCACTGGTTGCGCTCGGCGCAAAGGTTCTCTGCGTCGATCTTGAAAATCGGGCGCAAAATTTTGTTGAATCTGCTGGCCTGGGAAACACCGTCGACACTGGGTCGCTGGACGTGAGCAACGGCGACGCGTTGAAAGCATTTGTGAATGAGCGCATAGCCGCTCGTGGTGTTCCACATGGGCTCGTTAATCTGACCTTTGCTTCCACTGCCAAGAAATTGGAAGACCTGACGGAAAAGGATTTCGATGATGTGAATCATGGCGGGCTTACTTCTGCTTTTCTTGTTGCCCGTGAAGTGGGAATGCAAATGGCGAAGCTGCGTCGAGGAAGTATCGTTTTGTTTTCCAGCATGTACGGCTCGGTTTCGCCGGACCCGAAAGCCTACGAAGCGCCGATGAACAAAAATCCGATCGAGTATGGCGTGACGAAAGCGGGCATCATTCAGATGACGCGGTATTTGGCCGTGCATTGGGGAAAGGAAAATGTGCGGTGTAATTGCATTTCGCCGGGACCCTTTCCAAACCCCAATGTGCAACGAGATCACCCGGCGTTTGTTGAGAGACTGGCAAACAAGTCGCCGATGGGGCGGATTGGTCAGTCGAAGGAAATGGCGGGTGCCGTGGCGTTTCTCGTTTCGGACGCGTCATCGTACGTCACAGGACAAAACTTATTCGTCGATGGGGGCTGGACAGCGTGGTGAACGGAAAAATTGAGACACGAATTTCACGAATCAGCACGAATTTGAAAAGTGCCTCTCTAATTCGTAAAATTCGTGACTAAAGAAAATGAAATTTTGGACTGAGCCAACTGTCGCCGACTCCCGGTTGATCGATCTACTGGCGGAATTTCTTCCCGACCAAATTTTCGACATTCACGGCCATCTTTTTCATCCAAACCATTGTTCACCCGAAAAAATGCCGGGCGTATTCGACGCTGCCGCGGTCTGGGATTTGAAGTCCTATTTCGCCGCGATGAAGAATCGTTTACCGAAACGCGACGTAGCCGGTTTGTTCTTCGGCTATCCCAGTCGTCTCGTGGATCACACGCAGGCGAACGAATGGATTGCGGCCGACATTGCAAAGGATAAGAACAGCCGCGCGTTGGCCGTTGCCTCTCCTTCGGATAGCCCTGCGAAGATTCGAGACCTGATCGCAAAACGGAATTTTTTGGGCATCAAACCATATCACGTTTACGCGACTCTTCCCGACACGATGCAGGCGAAGATCGAAGATTTCGCGCCGGATTGGATGTGGGAGATTTGCCACGACATCGGCGGCATGTTGATGCTGCACATTGTGCGTGATCGTGCGATTGCCGATAAGGAAAACGTTCTCTCGTTGCAACGACTCTGTCGATGCTATCCGAATTGTCGACTCGTGCTCGCCCACATCGCGCGGTCATTTAATTATCGACACGCGCTCGAAGGACTCGCGGTGATTAAGGGCTTGAAGAATGCAGTCGTCGATACCGCTCTCGTCACGGAATCCGAAGGCATGCGAGCGGCGTTACAAATTCTGGGACCCGATCGGCTGTTGTTCGGCTCTGATTTTCCATTCAGCGAACTGCGCGGCAAATGCACATCGGTCGGCGACGGGTTTGCCTGGGTTTACGCGGATGAC
>CBHTTJ010000098.1:0-21380 GCA_966095605.1 uncultured bacterium
TGACGTCATGGCCCGCCTCGCGAAAGATCCGCAAATTGGAAAAGACAACGAACGTTTGAAGCAGATTTCCTGCTGCCCTGCCCGTTACGGATTTTCCGAACCGGGCCAGGGAAGCGCCAATGGGCTTTGACAGGCCAGCCCGAAGTGCAGCGTCAGCCGGGCAGTTCCTGTAGCACTTTATTTTTGCTTCGCGTCCTCGCGTATCACCGAGATCGACCATTTTGCTGTCTCCCTCACTTCAGGCGATGAATCTGTTTTGCCGATTTCCTCCAGCTGATTCGTTGCCGTGATGGCCGCTTTTCCACAATGACACGCCACATAAAGCGCTGACGAGCGCGAGACAAATCCAGAACCGTCGACGGGCGTGCATATCTGTAAGTACGCTATTTTGTTGCAGATTGTAAGCTCGGAGAATCCTTCTGCTGCGAACATCCGGCGGCGTCGAGCGTTGGTTCGGAATTCTCGGTTCAGGTATCAATCTTCAATCATTCTACGCTCTTGAGACGGAGAACCTTCGGTGCCCTCATCGCTTTCTGGAGGAAGGTCGATGCTTTGCCCCAGGCGTCGAAGAGTTGTTGGTGCCGTTGTTCCAAAGATTTACTGAGGTTTTTTAAAGGATCGGACCACTGTGGAACCAAGATTAGACCGCATTGATTAATTCCGCGGACGATCGCATGGAGTCTATTGACGCACGCTTCGAGTTGTTGAACGTCGTTCTTATTCTCGGCACTGAGGCGAAACGTTGCTTCGACGCGCTGTACAAATTCGTGATAAAAAACGCAATCGCCGCACAGGATCGACAGACAAAGGGCTTTTGTAAATTTCTCCATCTCCAATTTTGACGGCTGCCCAAAAGTTTCCACGAAAGTTTTGATGACAGACCGGCTTTGTTGGGCTTCCTCAACGGTCGCCGAAAACGGAACGGGGTGCGGGTGAAAACGGCATCTCAAGAGTAAATTCAACGTCAACTGATCTACTTCGGAGAGGAGCCCGCGGGCCTTATCAGGAAATTCGGTATAGGACTGAGGTTCGACCAGACGCAAACCTACATTCGGATGAAATCTAAATGATTTTAAGGTCTGATCGTTGTGTTGGTTTTGATTCTTCAGGCATTCTCGAACCACAAATGGAAGTGGCCTGCTCATGCCTTCATTGGAATTATTAAATCGCTCCGACACTCCCTGAAGAAAGTCTTGAGCCCGCCATTTTTCCTTTATGATCAGGCCATTGTCGCAGGCTTCCTCCACCATCCAGTCCAAAGCAATTCTGGCGTGAATCTGATGCTTCTTTAAACCACCGCCTACATCGGAATGAGCCCCCGGAAACCACGTCTGTTTCAATGATTGTCCGGGACCATAGCTGGTAAAGAACAACGGCTCGAAAGGAGCCCGAAGATCATGCAAAGCCAAGGCATGCCGCGCGTGGGTGATATAGGACGGCAAATCAGTTTTGTGATGGCTGATAAACTTTTGGACGATAAACCTATCTTCCAACGGTTCAAATCCAAGGGCACCGACCGTATCCCACACCCCGAGAAAATGAATGGGCATATTACGACCTTCGGATTTAGGTGTGTGTGCCGGAGAAATTTTGTGAAGGACTTTTTCAAGCAAGTAAGAAGGCAATCGTCCCTCGTTGACATAGGCCCAATATGCCTCCGGGACTAAATGCAGATGCTCTTTGTAGAGAAGGCCGACCTGGTCGACAAATCCCGCCAATGACCGCGCAGCGAAGGCTCCCCGACTGAAGCCAAAAAGAAAAATTCTATCGCCGTTGCCCGGCGTATAATGCTTCGAGAGAAAACTGTATGCGGCCCGAATCCTTTTGGCGGTGCCGAATCCACTTAGTGATCCTAACGTGTAGTTGCCGAGTCGAGTGCCAACGCCTTGCAAATAATGCGCCGCTTGTTGCTTATCGTCCTCAAGCACGGCGCGGCGGAGTCGGCAGACGTTGCTGTCTTTCAACGCTTCCTGGGAGGATTGGGGATTACCTTTGTTCCCGGTCCCATCAATAAACAGAACAATATTTTTACCCATGGTTGTGCAGTCCTTCGTGGCTAAGTGAATTCTCGAACAGAATGGATTAGCGAGATTCCCGCGTCAACGCAAAGTGCCTGATTAAAATCTCTTTTTCTCAAAAAATAATTCCATTCTTGTCAACGGAAACTAACATCGCGCGCGACTTATGACATCCTCAGGGAAACGAAAATCAAAACGATCCTCCAAATCCAATCGCCGCATGAGCCGTTGGGATCAGGCTCGCGTGGATCACATTCATAATCGCCTCTATCATAACGAATATCCCACCTGCCAAAGCCTCGCCGCCGAACTGGAGGTTTCCGTCGACACCATCGAGCGAGATATCGCCTACATGCGGATGTACAAGAACGCGCCAATCGAAGTCTCCCGCAAAGCCGGCAAGTTTGGTTATTATTATTCCAAACCGGTTTCCCCACGACTCGGAAGCACTTTCAGCGAACAGGAGGTCGTGAACTTTCTTCTCGGGCATCGCGCTCTTGAGACCATGCCCGTTAAACAAGACCAAAAACGTCTTGGTCTCGGTTTTGAGAAAATTTCCCAACTTCTCGATCCCCACACCGAAAAGATGCTCGATGAATTGCAAAACGTCGTTTACTTCCGTCCATTCGCCCCGGAGGAAATCGACATTGAAACGTTTATGATCATTGCCGAGGCCGTGCGTAATCGGTGTGCGGTCCAATTCGACTACACCAAGCACATGGCGGACCTGCCTGAGACGAAATGCGTCTATCCCTATTGTTTTACCTGCGCCGCCAACGCGTGGTATCTGATCGCCTGGGATCCCGGCGCGAAGGATTACCGCACTTATTTATTATCTCGAGCCGCCTGCGCAGAGATCACGACGGAGAAATTCAAGAAGCAAAAAAACTTTAACCTCGACGACCATCTTGACGGCGCCTTCATCATCATGAAGGGAAAAGAAAGCCACGACGTCGTCATCGAATTCGACCGCTGGGCCGCCGCTTACATTCGTCAGCGTCGTTTCACCCGGGATCAGAAAGTCGAAGAACTGGAAAACGGCGGCCTCCGCATCAGCATGCATCTGACCTGTCTGGAAGAAGTGGAAGCATGGATCTGTTATTGGCGTACCCATTCTCGGGCCGTGTCACCGCCTGCGCTCGTGAATCGCTTGCATGATTACGGGCAGTATTTAATTAAAGCGCATCCGAAGATGGATGTGAGCAATTAATCTTGGAAATCAAACCAGCAAACGCGACGTTAATACGAATCACGATCAGGATCGCGGTATCATCCTGAAAGGATGAAATCACTCAGCCCAGCGGTTGCGAGTCTACGAGCTACCCTGGGTATGCGATGGAAGAAATTTCCAACGCTGAAAGCGTTGTATCAATTTACCTGCAAGATAATTCACGTTTTTAAATCCTTGAAGAGATTCGGCTCCCTTCGCACGCTCACACCGCATGGCGCAATCTTTGGCTAAAATTTTGGTTCACACGGTGCTCAACGAGAGATCGGCGTCCATTATTGCGGGACATTGCTTTGCGGAACGAGTTGCATCGTTATTTAGGCGGGATCCTCTCCGAATTGCAGTGTCAGCCGGTTGTGGTTGGCGGCGTAGAAGACCATGTGCACTTGCTTTGCGCATTATCTCGAACATGCGAGCCCGCAGAAATGGTTAAGGAACTCAAACGTGGGTCTTCTCTGTGGATCAAAACCAGGAGTGCGGAGCAAAAAGCTTTTTCATGGCAAAGTGGCTATGGAATTTTCTCCATTGGTTTTTCGCAGATTCAATCTGTGCCTGACTATATTACCAATCAGGAAGAACATCATCGTAAAGTGTCGTTTCAGGATGAATTTCGCAGTTTACTGAAACGTTACGAAATTGAATTCGACGAACGATATGTTTGGGATTGATGCAACGCTTTCAGCGTTGAGTCCTTTATTTCTGTTTACCCAGGGTAGCTCGTAGACTCGCAACCGCTGGGCTGAACGATTTCATCCTTTCAGGATGAAAAGGCAAACGTCCTCACCAATAATTAAAGGAAAAAGCAGGAATCGGATCGCCATTTCTCAGGCTTCCAAAAACTTTTTTTACGGCCCTAACGCCATTTCTCTTCGTAAGTCATTGACCTTCAGGGGATAGAAAATTCGAAAACTTTTTTTAGGAAAAAAGTAAACCCGCAGTAGATGCGGGTTTGCTTTTTGTAGACTGATCGCGTTCGAAAATTAAAAACCTTCGAACACGCGAAGACGCGGGTTGCTTAAACAACAAAACAAAAGCATCCCAAGTCGCAGGTGAACGGACATGTTGTTCGCTCACATAAACCGTCGATGTCTTCGCTCGCAGTTAAATAACAGAAAGAACAAACATATGAAACAAGAAGTAATCAAATCGTTCGGCCCTCTCACAAACATGGGCACGAACATTATCGGTGGCCTGACACAATTCGAGGAAGTCCTCGGCATTGTGCATGTGCCAAAAATCAAAATGGAAACAGACCTCCTGGCACTCATCACGAGCAATACGGTTTTTCAAAATGGCCGCTTGCTTTTGAATGATCGTCGCGAGGAGTTGCGCAATGCAACGCGACTTGGCCGCGAGTTGATCATGATCACTCGTGACATGTTCAAGCCGCGCTTCGGCGCGGAGTTCTCCATCAACTGGATCGTCCTGGGTTTCAAGATGGACCTGAAAACCCCGGATGCGCCTGAGGACGTGAAGGTTTTCCTTCGCGCGATTCACGCGTATCTCACCGCGAATCCAGCGTTCGAAATGGCGGCGCTCGGAATCACGGCGGCAAATGCGCAGGCGAAATTGGATGCGCTGAATGCCGCGGAGATTGCGTTCAATCTCCAGGATTCAGCCCAGGGCGGTTTGCGCGATAACCGCGACGCATCACTCGAGACCTTGTATGGGACGGTTCGTGCGTTGATCGGCGAACTCAACCTGAAGTTGGGATCGCTTGATCCACGCTGGAAGGCGTTTGGCCTGAATATTCCTGGCGCGGATGAAACTCCGGAAGCGCCGTTGAATGTGAAGGCGACGTTGATCGGACCCACGGCGGCGGCAGTGAAGTGGGACGCTTCACCACGCGCGCAATATTATCGCGTCTGGATGAAAGTGCACGGTTCCGCTGGCGACTATGTGGCGGTGGGTTCGCCGGCGGATCTCGATTTCACCATCGAGAACCTGCCGATGAATTCGATGGTCGATATCGTTGTCTCGGCGGTAAACACCGGCGGCGAGTCGTCGGTCTCTGAAGTGATCACCATCACGACGCATTAAACCAAAACTCGGTAGGGACGCGTTCCATCCGCGTCCCTGACTGAGCCCAAAAGCTGGTTTAGTCGAATCGTTGGATCGCGTACGCGGACGACGACCTTCGAGAGGAAAATACGTCAGGCTTCATTTGGGACGTGGATGGAACGCGTCCCTACCTTTCTTGAGTTCGGTCAAAGATTATCGTTTTTATCTCCAAAAAACTTATTGCGTCGAAGGCCGCCCGCTCGCATTGTGCCTTCGTGGCCGTTCGCCTTGGAAAATGGTTTGTGATCTTGTCGCTGGTGTTGAGCATCGGTGGACATTGGGCCGTTCTTCAATCCGTGGCGTGGGTCAGCATGGCCGTCGACTATTCTTCTGATGAAAATTCAGTTTCCGAAGCGTTGACCAAAACCTTCGACGGAAAACACCCTTGCAAACTTTGTAAACTGGTCCGCGAAGGGAAAAAATCCGAAAGCAAACAGCAAACGGAGTTCGACTTGAAAAAAGAATTTTTCAGCGAAGAAACCGTTTTATTTTGTTTCGAGCGACGTCCCTTTCTCTCGGTTCCGTCTTTCACCGCCTTTTTACCTCGATCGGAAACACCGCCCGTTCCTCCGCCATTGGCAGCTTAACTCGTCCTGGGTTTCAGTCCCTGACTGAAAAGTGACACGGCTTGGTCGTGTCTTGAACATTCGTTTATCCCTGTAATCTCTAAATGCCTTTGTGGCCATGGAATGATGAGTTATGCAGCGTCAGTCTCAGTGTCATCGTTTTGGGTTTACCTTAATTGAGTTGCTCGTCGTGATCGCGATCATCGCGGTCCTTGCGGCGATGCTGTTGCCTGCTTTGGCGAAAGCCAAAGAAAAGGCGCACGCCACGCATTGTCTCAGCAACGTTAAGCAAATCGGCATCGCCTCGGTGATGTATTGCAATGATAATGAAGATGCTTTGCCACGATCGGCGCACCAGGGCGCCTCGTGGGTGGCAACACTGCAACCGTACGCAGGGGGAACGAATCTTTGGCGGTGTCCACGTGATCCGAGCAAAGTCCGAACATATAGTTTCGCTCTGAACGATTTCCTGCTTCCGCTGGAGCCGGGAGTCGAGGGGACGGAATATTGCAAGAGCACTTGCCTCCCTGCACCGAGCGAAACGATGTTTCTCGCGGAATGTGCGGACGGCTACAACTTCATCGATCACTTTCATTTCTCACCGTCGAACGACGGCGATTATTCGCCATTTAACTTTAGTTCTGAAGTTGCCGTGAAGCGTCATCAGAACGGGGCCAACTACCTGTATGTAGATGGCCATGTGCAGTTTCTTCTCTGGACGTTGGTCCAACCGAAATTAAACCAGACTGGTTCCCGGTTCGTGGACCCGGCTGGCAAACCTTGACGAACCGTAGGTTGTATTTTTTTTCCGATGAAAAAGTTTTTCGCAATTCTGGCGATTGGTTTCGCCCTTTCTTTTGAAACCGTTTACAGCCAGGCACACGGCCATTTAAACATTGGCGCCGTGGGTACAAGTAACGGTGATCAGTTAACCTTCGATAACGAAAATATTTTCGAAACGAACACGGCTTTCGTCATGACCCTCACGTACACGAACGGCGGGGTCTACGCAGGTTATTATCAAGGCAACATTACCCTGGCGGTTTTGGCGCAAACGGCGGCTCACGGTGGACCGGTGCCGAATGCTCCAGCATTGGGGTCGCAGGAATATGCGCAGATTGTTTCCGTGGAAGGGCCCGAAGGCGGAGCGTTCGCTTTTTGGGACACCGGAGCTTTGACTCCGACGATCAGCCTCGCATGTGGCGCAACCGGGACGAATAGTTATCGGGTCAGCGAAAACGATGGTTCTCCGGGTTCCGATCCTTACGGACATATTCATGGACGACGTTTCACCGCGACGAAGCCTGGAATATATCTGGTCGGTTTTAGAACACTTGATCGTTCTACGAATGGTATTGGTGGCGGTCCGATTCATACGCCGTCCGATGTTTTAAAATTCTATTTTCAGGCCGGAGTGAACATCAAATCAGTCACCACGAGTGAAAGCGGCGATACCATTAACTTTGGTGCGCCGGCTGGAAAGACCTGCACGGTGCAATCGTTGAGTTCTCTGACATCCACCAACTGGACCGATGTGGAGACGGTGACGGGTGCAGATGCTTTCCAAACGATCGTTGATCCCGCTGCGACGACACAGAAATTTTATCGCGTCAAGGTGCAGTAGTCTTTTAGGAGGTGCAGATGGACGCAACGAGAAAGCCATGAAGGCCTTTCGTTGAGACTCCGTCCATCTGCGCCTTCGTTGTCCTTTCTGCATTGATGAATGTATCCGTCGCTCCTAAGGTTCCGTCTGGTCATTCGATTTTCATGAAAACACATAATCCTGTGCGCCGGTCCTTTTGCTTCACTCTTTTCGCGGTGCTGTGTGCGATGTCCTTCTCCGTATCGGCGGCACCGGCAAACGATCGCATGGTGGTGATCATTACCGTGGATGGGTTGGCGTCACTGTATCTGAATGAAGGGAAAACTAAGATGCCGACGATGCGGGAATTGGCAGAGCAGGGAGCCGTGGCCAAAGGAATGAAAGCATCCCTTCCGACGCTGACCTGGCCGAATCATGTCACGCTCATGACAGGAGTGAGTCCGCGTCAGCACGGGGTATTCGGAAACAATTATTGGGACCGGACGCAAAACAAAACCTTCGACCTGATCGCCGATCCGATTTTTAACAAGGATGAACTCGTGAAAGTGCCGACGCTCTACGACGTCGCGCATGCGGCGGGATTGAAGACTGCGGGAATCAATTGGCCGGCATCGCGTGGTGCCGCGAATCTCGATTGGGCTACGCCCGACGTGCATAAGAATGAACTCTACGAGAAATACAGCACGCCGGAGTTGTTGAAGGAATTCAGGGAAGCGGGGATTCCTTACGACAACCTTGAGGAATATTGCAAGAAGGACATGTATATCGAACGCGATGGCATGAACACGAAAATGCTGATTCATGTCCTGCGCAAACATCAGCCGAATCTGGCGTTCTTTCATCTCGTCGATGTGGATCACCAGGAACATGGCGCAGGTCCTCGCAGTGAGCTCGCAAATGAAGCCGTCACCTTCAACGATGAGCGGATCAAAGAGATTCGTGATTTCCTCGAGAAAGAATTTCCCGGTCGCGCAACGTTGATCATTACTTCGGACCATGGCTTTTGCACAGTCCGCCAGAGGATTCAACCCAATGTCAAATTGCGACAGGCGGGTCTTTTGAAGGTGGAAAATGGAAAGATAACCGAGCGCCAGGCGTTTGCGTTTCCACAGGGCGGGAGCTGCTTCATTTATGTCTTGGACAAAGAGCATCGCGACGATGTGATCAAGCAGGTGACAAAGATGTTTAAAGGAGTGGAAGGGATCGATCAGATTATTCCACCGTCAGATCTCAAAAAACATGGACTCGACAATCCGGCGCACGATCCTCGGATGGCTGACGTTGTCTTGACCGCGAAGGATGGCTACACCTTTTCCAACACCGCGACTGAAGATGTCGTTGTCACACCGAAGTCAGAAAAAGTTACCGGCGCTCACGGACACAATCCCGCAATCCCCGATATGAAAGCCACGTTCATAGCGTGGGGCCGTGGTGTTAAAAAGGGAGTCAAACTGGGGGAAATCAATAATACGGACGTTGCGCCGACAGCGGCGGCGTTGCTGGGAATCAAGCATGAAAACGTTGAGGGCAAGGTGCTGACGCAGATTTTGGAAAAGTGATCGACTGAGATGAAGCACAAGTTGAGGGCGATTGGCTTTGATGCCGGGGCGAATTCCAATTCTAATAGAGGCGCCCTATGATCCGCGCACTTATTTTTGATTTTGACGGGACGATTCTGGATACCGAGACACCTTCCTTTTTGGCCTGGCAAAAAACTTACGCCGACCACGGGCACACGATTTCACTTGAGGAATATTCCCTTGTCGTTGGAACCGACCATTCTCTTTTTGATCCGCGAAAGACTTTGGAAGAGCGCGTCGGGAAAAAGCTCGATTGGACGCGCATGGATGCGGAACGGCGAGCGCACGATCTGGAAATGATTTCGCGCAACGAAGTATTGCCGGGCGTGCGAGAGCTTTTGTGCGAAGCGCTGCAGCGAAATATTCCTTGCGCGGTGGCATCGAGTTCGCCCATTGATTGGGTGGAATCCCATTTGGATCGGCTCAAGATGCGGGAGTTTTTCGCGTACCTTTGTTGTGCCGGCAATCGCATTGCGCCGAAACCGTCTCCGGGAGTCTATCTTGAAGCATTGGAGTTGCTGGGAGTCGCGGCGGGAGAAACCATTGCAATCGAGGATTCGCTGAATGGCTTGCGCGCGGCGCGGGCGGCGGGAATCCCGTGTGTTGTCGTTCCCAACTCGATTACGCGCCATCTGTGCTTTCCTCCAGAGCAGAAGCTGTTACCGACTTTAAAAGACATTTCTCTTTCCACATTGAAAGAGCACGCACAATGGCGGATTCAGGACGCTGCAACTTCCTGATGGGATGAAGCGTCTGGAGGGAGACGACCCATGAAAAATTTCTCTTTGAAATGTCTGTGGATTCTTTTGGCCGCGGTATTTTCTTCAATGGCAGGCTTGGCGGCCGAAGCGAAGCGACCGAACATCGTGGTCCTGCTCGCGGATGATCAGGGATGGGGTGACCTTAGTGTCAGTGGAAACAAAAATCTCCAGACGCCGAACATTGATTCCCTTGCGCAAAGTGGAGCCACGTTGGATCGCTTTTACGTTTGTGCCGTTTGTGCGCCGACGCGCGCGGAATTTTTAACCGGTCGTTATCATTCGCGAGGAGGGGTGCGTGGTGTTTCGACAGGACAGGAACGATTGAATCTCGATGAGAAGACGATTGCTGAAGCTTTCAAGGCGGCGGGATATGCAACGGGAGCTTTTGGGAAATGGCACAATGGGAGTCAGTGGCCATACCATCCGAATGCGCGAGGGTTTGAGGAATACTACGGATTCACCTCGGGTCATTGGGGCGAATACTTCAATCCGCCTTTGGAACACAACGGAACGTTCGTGCGCGGAAAAGGGTTTATCGCCGATGATCTGACTGATCACGCCCTGGCGTTTATCGAAAAGAATAAATCGCATCCGTTCTTCTGCTATTTACCGTTCAACACGCCTCATTCGCCTTATGCCGTGCCGCAGGAATTTTGGCAGCGATTTAAAGATAAACCGATTGTCATGCGTGGTCAGGATGGGGACAAAGAAGAACTGGACGTCACACGCTGCGTGCTCGCAATGTGCGAGAACATCGATTGGAACGTTGGTCGCGTCCTGAAGCAATTGGATGATTTAAAGCTGAGCGACAACACGATCGTTATTTATTTTTCGGATAATGGGCCTGCTGGCTGGCGTTGGAACGGAGGCATGAAAGGAAAGAAAGGCACTGTGGACGAAGGGGGAGTGCGGGTGCCGTTCTTTATTCGGTGGCCGGGAAAAATTAAGCCGGGAATCACCGTTCCGCAAATCGCCGGTGCGATCGATTTGTTACCAACGTTAACTCAATTCGCCGGAGTGAAACGCATGGGAGACAAGCCACTCGACGGAAAAGATCTTTCGCCTTTGTTGCTTGGCACCACTGCCAAATGGCCGGAACGCATGATCTTTTCGCATCAAAACGGAAAAGTCAGTGTGCGGTCGCAGCAATTTCGTCTCGATGAAGGAGGAGCCCTGTTTGATATGGTCGTCGACCCGGGACAAAAGAAAAACATTTCGAACGAAAAACCGGAAATTGCGGAGAAGTTGTCAAAGGCAGTTTCGGAATGGAAACGCGATGTCTTCTCGGGTAACGGACTCGCCTCAGCTGGTGGAAAAAAGGGGAAAAGGAATACAACCGCATCTGCGGATGACCGTCCTTATCCCGTGGGATATCGAGAGTTTCCCATGACGCCGCTTCCTGCGCGCGACGGTGTTTCACATGGTGGAATTCGACGTAGTGCCAGTGCGCCGAATAGTTCCTACTTTGTAAATTGGAAGAGCACGGAGGATTCGGTTACGTGGGACGTCGAAGTGAAGACCTCCGGAAATTATGAAGCGGTGATCTATTATACCTGTCCCGAGGCAGACGCGGGTTCAAAAATTGAACTGGCGTTCAAAGAATCGAAGCTGAATGGCTCTGTCAGCCCGGGATGGGATCCGCCACTTTATACAAACCAGGACACCATTCCGCGTCCGCCGGGAGAATCAAAAATGAAGGAGTTTCTGCCCTTAAATCTTGGAACAGTTCATTTGAACGAAGGGCGTGGGGCCTTATCGTTACGCGCTCTCGAAATCCCGGGAAAGACCGTCATGGATCTGAGGCTGCTCACGTTGACACTCAAGCCTGATTCGCAGAAATAAGTCGCAGCGGTAATTTTTAAACCGCGAACATTTCCGCTGGAGGCGGTTGATTGATGACCAACCAATAGTAACCGAGTTGCTTCACTACATCACGAAATTGCCCGAAATCGATCGGCTTCTGGATATAGCTGTTCACCCCAAGTTTATAACCTTCAACCATATCGCGTTGTTCCTTGGAGGAAGTCATAACTACAACGGGGACAGCTCTGGTTCTGGCGTCGCTTTTGATCGTGCGCAAGACTTCGAGGCCGTCGACTTTGGGAAGTTTTAAATCCAGCAGAATGAACTTCGGCGGCTTCTCGAAGCATGCTTTGCCATTCCCGCCGAAGAGAAAGTCGAGGGCCTGCTGGCCATCGCGAGCGACATGGACTTTGTTAGCAAGATTGTTTTTCTGAAGAGCGAGCAGGGTGAGTTCAACGTCCTCGGCACTATCTTCCACCAATAGAATTTCAACTTCTTCGTGAAGCATAATGGATCCTTGTTTCATTGTAGTCCTGGAATTGAAAAATAGAAAGTGGCGCCTTTGTCTTCCTCGGCCTCCGCCCAGATCTTGCCACGATGTTTTTGAATGATACGAGCTACGGTAGCCAGGCCGACACCGGTGCCTTCAAATTGTTCGTTCAAGTGAAGTCTCTGGAAGACACCGAAAAGCTTCGTCGCATATTTCATGTCGAAACCCACCCCGTTGTCGCGGATGAAAATCGCCGGACGGCCATCCACCATTGTGTTATTGATTTCAATAATCGCTTTCTCTCGTGGGCGCGAATACTTCACCGCATTGGAAATTAAATTCACAAACACCTGTTTAATAAGGCCGGGATCACATTCCGCCAGCGGGAGATCGCCGATTTTCCATTCGATCTGACGATTTTCCGTTTCGGGTTTCATCGAGGCGATGACCTCATCCACGATTGGACGCAGGGGAACTTTTTGCCGCGATAATTCCAGTTTTCCGACTCGGGCGAGGTTGAGCAGATCATCGATCAGACGACCCATATTGCGGGCGCCATCGATGATCCGTTTCAAATGGTTCTGAACCCCGACAGGGACCTCTGCTCCAAAATCTTCGCGGATTAATTGAGCGTAAGCGTTAATGTGCCGGAGCGGCGCACGCAAATCGTGGGAAACAGAATATGTAAACGCTTCCAACTCCTGGTTTAACGTTGCGAGTTCCGCGGTACGTTTTTGCACCCGTTCTTCGAGTTCTTCGCTCAGGCGTCGGTAGCGATCTTCACTTTCGCGCAGAGCCTGCTCCGTTTGCTTTCGGTCCGTGATATCCGCCGCCACCCCGATCATACGGAGAGGTGTCCCGTCAGAACTGTAGAAGGCACGTCCGCGCGAGAGAATGTAGCGAACCTGATTGTCCGGTCTGATGATCCGAAACTCCGCGAAGAAGTCGGATTTATCACCAATGCATTTCGTGAGTGCATCGGTGACCCATTGCCGGTCATCGGGATGAACAAATTCGTTGAACTGTTCTATTTGATTCCGGAATTGGTCTTTTGTGATACCAAACATCGGGAAAAGAAATTCATCCCAGGTCAATTTTTTCGTCACCAGGTTCCATTCCCAGACACCGGTTCGGGCGCTTAACAAGGCAAGGCGTAGCCGCTCTTCTTTTTCCGAAATGGCCATATCACGGTCGTGAATCTGCACGAGCATGTCATTGAAGGATTCAGCCAGTTGACCCAATTCATCTTTCCCGCGGATGCGAACACGAAGCGTATAGTCCTTTTTCTGCGAAACCAGCTTCGCAGTATTCGCCAGTTCCAAAATGGGCTCTGCAATTCGATTTTGCAGGACCGTCGAGATGCCGAAAGCGATGACAAAAGATCCGAGGAGGAAAATGATCGTGATCCCGGCGTACAAGCGCGTTCGTTCGTGCAAGGCTTGCAAGTCTGATTTGAGATAAAGGGTGCCGAGTCTTTTTTCCGCGGCCACCGGCTCGAAAAAAATGAGATGATCCTTCGCAAAAAAATAGCCGTCTTTTTCCGGGCGTGAGGGGAAGGCATTGGTCTCAGATGTGGCCGGATAACGGGCGAAGAGATTGCCCTTTTGATCATAGAGAGCGGCGGCGGTGATATGAGTCTCCGCTTTCAGTGCGGACAACACATCCTTGGCATCCGCTTCGTTCTGGAAGGCGAGTGCGCCCGTGCTGTTCGCCGCGATAATTCGCGCCAGGGTGCCGGTGTTTTCCTTGATCGTTTTTCGAAACGCAACAAATTCGTAAATGATGAAAGCGAGGCATGCCAGAATTAAAACGATACCGCTGGTGAACATGATCGCGGCGGTGACTTTTCTCCGAATCGGTATGTTCTCGATCGGAATCATTTCTTCTCCGTATGCACAACTTCTGCCAGCCGTAATAATTTCGAACTGGCGGTCAACCTGGATTCTGTCAACGCATCAATATTGATGCGGAGGCGGATTTTCGGTTGTGCCGTGAGAAATCGGATGATGCCACCTCTCTGGGCAAAGTTTTCGCTGTCACCAACCGTTAGAACCGGTTTGCCTTTTAGAGCTTTTAAAATTTGCTCAATCCGTCCTTCCTCCGAAGAGCTGATAAAAAGTATCTGACAGTCTTTCACTTCCTTGACGTCTCGATAGCGTTCCACCTTCAGGCTTCGTCCTTTGATAGATTCGCCCTGAACGGTTTCGTCCAGCGTTGAACCAAAGGGGTCTTTTCCAAGAACACCAATCTTGAAGGAAGCTTTTGCATCCGGGAACACAGTGGAAGGCCATTCGACGAACTGCGCGAAATTGAAGAGGAAGACAGCTTCCAGTTTATATTGCGCGGCGGACGGCGCTTCCGCTTTGGTCACCGAGGCGAGCATGATCACGCAGAACGAGAATAAGACGGCGAGACGTCTTCTCAAGGTGTGGCAGAGCGCGCTGGTTGACCGATGGTTGGAGAATGCGGTTGCCATTAAAATCGCACGACAACCTTTCCGTAGACGCCGCGTTCTATCTCATTTCGAGCCGGACCAGGAATACCGAATTCAGGATGATGATCGTGCAGAAGATTTTGGCCAGCCACGGAAAGCTCGACGTTTTTTGTCACCTGCCAACCGAGTCGGAGATCGAGTTCAAAATAGCTCGGAACACTTCCAACCGATTTGCCACCCGCGAAATTATTCAGGCGATCGACCCAGCGCAATCGACCGTCAAACTCCAGGTGATACGGTAAATCAATGAAAGAACCGAGGGAAAATTGTTGTTGCGGGTCGACCCCTTCGCCTTTTCCCGCGTTCATGTCTGTTTTCCCGTCTTTGAGCCGGATGTTTTCTTCCAGAAACGTGTAGCCTCCCTTTAACCGCCAGCGATCACAGACCTGATAAGTCAGTGAAAGTTCAGCTCCATAGGTTTCGCCGTCAAGGTCATTGCCAACGATGGCCGGGACAGTGGTGCTGACACTTCGAAGGTTGTCGTACTGATTAAAGAACAAGGAAACTGAACTGGAAAGGTTGCGATGAAGTTGGGCGCGATGGCCCAATTCGTAAGCAATGACGGTTTCGGAAACGAAATCACCACGGCCGGCCAAAACAAATGGAGGCGTTCCAGGAACGAAGAAATGACGATCGATTCGTGATGGCATCCGGACCGCACGGGAGATCGCCGACCAAATGGTCTGGTTGGTAGTCACACTCCAGCTCAGGCGTCCGCCGGGTTCAAATTCAAGGCCCGTATAGTCGTTGTGCTCGACTTTGGTTCCCAGGGTGAAGAAGAGCCTTTCATGCAACATGATTTCGTCCTGCACGAATCCGCTGAATAAATTTCTGTCGATCTCAGCGGGGAAAAAGGCGAGTGGTACACCGTTTTTAACCTTATCGTGAGTGTATCGGTATCCAAGGCCAGCGAGGAAATTATGTCGTTCCGCAAATTTCAGGTGGTATTGAAAATCGACGTCGAACGTATGCAAGTCTTCGGCAAGCCCTGCATTCGCAACGTTTCGATGGGTCCGGTCATAGTAGGTCTGCAATGTGGTATCGGCATCTTCTGAAATCATATGCGACCATCGACCTAAAACATTCCCGCCCGCGGTGCTCGAATGTGGACCTATGGCTGTTCCGAGATCACTCGCGTATCCATCCCCTTGCAGCGTCAAAAGATTTTCTCCGGGGGCATCCCAATCGATTCGAAAACCGCCTTGTCCCATCGTCATGCCATCAGCGGCGTTGGCACCATTTCCGAAAACGGTGCTGTCGCGGTCGAATGCTTTCCCATAGACGCGATAGTAAACGTTGGAGGCGAGTTTTCCGCCGTATCTTAATCCGCCAAAGCCATGTAATTCACTTCCGCCCCCGCCGCTGAGCAGAAGGCCCTGAGTATCCTTCGCGCCCTTCGTAATGATATTAATGACGCCATTGACAGCGTTGGCTCCCCAAAGTGTCCCGCCGGGTCCCGAAACAACTTCGATTCGATCAATGTCTTCGAGCTGATAGTCCTGAACATCCCAAAAGGTTCCGGAAAACAATGGCGTGTATAAGTTGCGCCCATCCATCATCACGAGAAGTTTGTTGGCAATGGATCCGTTGAACCCACGGGCACTGATGGCCCACGTTTGAGCATTCACTTGAGCCACCTGCAAATTGTCGGCCAGACGCAACGCTTCGGGGATACTTGTGACGCCGGAGCGACGAATATCTTCCTGAGTGATGACCTGGATCGCGGCTGCTGCCTGGCGAAGAGGCTCGGGGCGCCGTGAAACGGACGTGATGTCCACATCCATCAACTCCTCAAGACTCAACTTCTTAAGTTCCGCGGGTGAAGCTTCGGCTAGATTTGTTTGCGCGTTGAGGAGAGTCGGTGCAGTTAAAAGAGCGACAACGCAAAGAATGCCCGAAATAAAATTGCTGAATGGCTTTTGTCTCATAGTCCCGACAAACACCGTCCATGACCAGAAGCCTGCACTGTGAGCGGGACAAGCTCCTGAGAATCAATGATGTTCATTGACTCCGCCGATCAAATAGTAAAATGAGGTTTCCGGCTATCAGGGCGGCCCCTGAGTTGTTGTTGAGCCTTCCTAGGGGTAGTGATTACCGGGCATGGCTGCCATTTTCGATTTTTGCTGCTTTCGTTAGAATCGAATCTTCGGAGCGTGTCGCCACGCGGACGATCGGAAAAGATACGTTAAACCAGTGTCAATAAGCTCACCTCGGGCCGGCAATTCACGCGAACACCATAGATGTTCCCGACCCCGCGAGTGACATAGACCCAACGGTCATCCCAGCGATGCAGTCCTTTGACAAAACGGCGGTCTTTCACCGGGGCGAAAGGAGAGCCGATCAATGGAAGCGAAACCTGTCCTCCATGGGTATGGCCGCTCAGCATTAAGTCCCAGGGATACTGTTGCAGATCGTCCTTGGTGTCGGGATTGTGGGAAAGGACCAGCGTTGGATCTTCTTTGCTGCCGTGGGCTTTGTAAGCCCTTTCGGGGTGAAATTCGCGAGCCCAGACATCGCCAAGACCGATGAGATTCAAATTCCAATCGCCGACCTTTACTTTGCTCGCCTCGTTGTCGAGAAGATGGATATCGCTTTTCGCGATGAGATTTTTGACGTCGCGACTGGTTTCGTAACCATGAAGGCGGCCGCGGCAATACCAGCCACCGTCGTGATTACCGAGAGTCGCAAAAGTTGGTGCCGCCTTTGGCAAAGCACGGAGCACTTCGGCGTAGCGATTCATGTCCGAGCAATGGCGGGTGACGTAATCACCGGTGAGGCAGATCAGGTCGGGCTTTTGTTTCAGGCCGAGATCGATTGCCTGTTGGATAAAGTCGAAGGAAACGAAATGGGAAGCGTGCAGGTCGGACAGGTGGAGGACCTTCAAGGGCTTTCGTTGTTTGCCCTTTCCGATATCCACTTCGTAACGGCCGAGATCGAGCCAATCTGATTCAATATTGGCATAGGAAACGGAAGTAAGACCGAAGGCGCTGAGGCCACCAAAAAATTTTCTCCTTGAGAAACGCTTCTGAAAAACTGACATGTGCGCGGTATTTTAACCCATCTTTGACACCGCGCTAGGGCGAATGCTCAATTATTTTTTAGGGGGGTGAAAGGGGGGACCTTCTTCGGAAGGACGAGTTCCACCTCGTGGCACACGTCCTTCCGGGAAACAAAAAAGGCGGCCCGCAGGCCGCCGTTGTGACACTTATGTTTTAGGTTTTCTAAGCGGCGACATTTTCCGCGCAGGCTTTTACGGGAACTTCTCCGTCAATGTGAACGGCTTTGTAACCACCCTTGGACCTGAAATAGAGGATCAGGATCAAATATAATAGCGCCATCGTGGCCGGGACTGCGGCTGTGACCTTTAACGCCATGCGACCCCCTTCCAGAGCTGCCGCATTTACTGGCTTGGCATCTGTTTCAGCCGAAGCCTTGGCTCCTTCCCACCATGCGGCCAATGCGTCATGATTTGCGTCTTTTTTGTTATCTTTTGCCAAGGCCGCGCCAACATTTGCCAGTTCTTTGCCGTTATCGCTGAGAACGCCTACTTTAGCTCCATCCAAGCCTTTGATGGCCGGCAGGAACAGGAATCCCTTTGGTTCAGCGGCTGCATAACGTTGGTAGGTTTCCGGGGCTTTCTGTTCGAGATTCTTGGAAGCAAAATAATCCTGCTTGTAACCGATCGCTGGGCCGCCGAGCAGTCCGGCCGACAGCATGCCAACGCCTCCCATCATTCCGATGGCAACTGCTCCACCTTTTGGGAAACGTTCCGAGGCAACCGCCAACATGGTCGGCCATAGAAAGGTTTTTCCTAAGGCATAAACGGTTGCCGCGACCACGCACATAATTCCGCCGACTGCATTGCCGAGCAATGTGAGGCCAGTTGCACCCAAAATGCCGCTGACAAAAAGCAAGCCGAGGGGAGAAATTCGATGCACGATCGGACCGGCAACGAAACGCAGGGCAAACATCAGAAGCGAGGTATATACGAAAAGCATCAAACCCTTTTGCGGGTCGGCCATGATGCTGCCAGTAATTTTGCTGATCCATGAATCCGTTCCGAGTTCGACGTAGCCGACCATGGCGTGCAGAACCAACAATACGAGCATCAACGGGGCAAATACGGTTGCAACCATTTCTCCTACCGTAATACCCGCTGCGCTGGCTTCCGATTTCGGGAATTTTTGGCCGAGCAACATGACCCCGTATGCGATAACCGGAATGAGGAACAATGACATCTGAATCTTCCAGTCCACCGCAGGTGAGAGCAGCTTGCCGGCTACATCAGTCTTCGCTGCCATGAAGGTCGACGCCAGCCCGCCAAGGACCAGGCCTGCCGGCCATCCGGCGTGGAGAATGTTGAGGTAGTGCGTTTTGTTTTTCGGGAACAACGTCGCAACGAGCGGGTTGACGACTGCTTCGCACACACCGTTACCAATGGCGAAAATGAACATCGCACTGAACAGACACCAATACGCAGCATTCTTACCACCGGAAGCGAAAAATGCCGGGGTCGCCAGTGTGAGAACCGCCGAGATGAAATGCAGGATGAAGGCGCCGACCATCAATTTTCCGTAACCAATTTTGTCGGCAAACAAGCTCGTGATGATAATCACAACGCCAAACCCTGTAAGTCCGCCGCCGGTGATCGTTCCGAGTTCTGTCATCGTAAACCCGAATTGTTCTGCCCATTGGCCTAAAATTCCACCGCGCACAGAAAATCCCACTCCCGCGGCGAGAATAGCCATAAACCCTGCCCAAAGCAGGCGTTTCGCGTTCGGCGCAATTGCGTCATTTGAATTACTCATAGTTTTGTTTTTTGTTTCGTTAATTTGCGGGTTTAGAGCGTGAACGACGGAAGCTTCACAATCGCGCCACCCTTCAGGGCGGATTGATGGGCGCAGAGACCGACACAGGTCCAGTTCGCGGATTGTTTTGCGTTCGGGAATGGATCGCGTCCTTCCACGAGGCAATTAATAAATTCGTTCGCGAGATGCGGATGAGAACCACCATGGCCAGCGCCCTGCGTAAAGCTCAGGTGCGTCTTCTTGCCGATGTCATAGACACCTTTCGTCGTGAAGGATTGAATCTGTTTCGGCAAACGCTTCGCAAAGTCAGGCGCCTTGACGAGCTTCGGAATTTTCGGCTCAGGCAACTTCGCAGTGTGCATCACGAGCGGCTCATGTTCGATGAGCGGCCATTCGACGGAGGCTTTGCTGCCGTAGACGTCGATGCTTTCGCGATACTGCCGCGCGGTGTCGAAGAGCGAGCGAATGATGCGCGCATTAACATCAGTGCCTTTGTATTTGATGTGCGCGGTTTCCACGGCGAACGGACTGCCGTATTGCTTCACCAATTCCTTGCGAATGGTTCCGCTGCCGAAGCAGGAAACGTATTCCGCTGGTTTGCCAATCAAACCCGAAACCGGGCCGACGCAGTGCGTCGCATACCACATGGGCGGAAGACCAGGCCAATAATTTGGCCAACCGTCCATGTCCTGTTGATGACTTGCCTGGACGAACTGCAATTTGCCGAGCTTGCCGGCATCGAGCAGTTCTTTCATGTAAAGATACTCGCGGGCATACACGACCGTTTCCATCATCATGTATTTGAGGCCCGTTTTTTTCACGAGATCGACGATCTTTTTGCAATCCTCGATGCTGGTGGCCATTGGGACGGTGCAGGCGACATGTTTGCCGGCCTTCAACGCTTCGATCGACATCCAGGCGTGATCAGGAATCGGGGAATTGATGTGAACGGCGTGAACGTTCGGATCCTTCAGCAACTTGCGATAATCATCATAGCGAGCGTCGATATCGAACGCTTCCCCAATGGTCTTCAGCTTTTCGGGATTACGTTGGCAGATCGCGTACATATTGGTGCGCGGATGCCGTTGATAAATAGGAATGAATTCCGCCCCGAAACCGAGGCCCACAATGGCTATATTAATTTTTTTATCGCTCATGAAATTTTCGACGAATGATCCTGAACCAATTCGATGAACATTTTGGGGAGACAGTGATTTATGCGTTAAATGACACTGGATTTAGGAGTAGACTGTCAAGGAAGAGTTTTGCGCGAACGAGTACTCCATAGGGAGGAGAGAGGTTCCTTCTGCCGATTGACACACCTATTACACTCTTGCATCTGAATTGGCGCCGATATGAATCCGTCTTCCCAAGTTGATCTTGCTTTCAAACACGTCTCCGAAACCAAACAACTGCTTGAGTCGTTGATCGTATCATCCGAGAGCTTTGATTACCCCAGGGCGAAGATCGCTTTGAAAAGTTTGCAGCGAAAGACCCGCGAGTTGGCTAAACTTCAAGCGGAACTGTCCCAGAAGAAATTGCCCTCCCACCCGAATGTCACGTTCGTTTCTTTTCGGGCTCAGTCATAAAAGACTCCCATTGGCATTAACGTCTGGAATTTCTTTCTCCTAAGAACTCCACGATGCGTTGTACTCCCATTTCCAGGTCTTCAAAAACTGAGTACAACGCTTTGAGCTCCTTTTCGAGGACCTTGGAAAGGGAGTACAACGGTTATACCTGATTTCCAAGGTCTCCGAAAGTGGAGTACAAGCGTTGAACTTCATTTCCGAGGCGTCCGAAAGTAGGGAAATAGCGTTGTACTCCATTTCCGAAGGCTTAAAAAATAGGTTGCGAGCATTTTCCCCAATTTTTGGGTCTTGGAAGTCCGACTTTTCGCGTTGTATGCCTCTTCGGAGGTCTTCGGAAGTGGAGTACAACGCAATGTACGGAAAATGTTGGCTTTTTTTG